>SUYY01000006.1 GCA_015060205.1 Bacteroidales bacterium | reverse complement strand
CTTCCCATTCCGAACAGAGAAGTTAAGCTCACCATCGCCGATGGTACTGCCCCACCAGGTGGGAGAGTAGGTAGCCGCCATGAACCTTACGACACCCTGTCATCAGACGATGACGGGGTGTTTTCGTATATTCTGGTCTCAACTGTCAAATTCTATATTAATTTGCATATTGAATGCCAATAATATTGTATCTTTGTACCACAGTATACCACACTTATGAACGAGATATATAATGCATTTTTGAAGGAGATAGGAAAGACCATCTCAAAGGACAGGATCTATACGGACCAGTTGCGTCGTTTCGCATGGGGAACAGATGCTGGATTCTATAGAATGACTCCGCAGATTGTAGTGCGTACCATGTCGGAGGATGAAGTCTCAACCATTCTGAGTCGGGCCTCGGAACTTAAAGTTCCAGTGACTTTCAGGGCTGCAGGTACCAGTCTTTCGGGACAGGCTGTCAGCGATTCGGTTCTGGCAGTAGCAGGAAAGAACTGGGAAGGGATGTCTACATCTGATGGTGGACTGACTGTACGGCTTCAGCCTGGTGTCGTAGGTGCCAAGGTAAATGAGTATCTCAAACGCTATGGAAGGAAATTCGGTCCGGATCCCGCATCGATAAAGAGTGCCATGGTAGGAGGTATCGTCATGAACAATGCTTCGGGTATGAGTTGTGGTACATGGGCCAACAGTGACAGGATGCTCATCTCCGGAAGAATCATCTTCGCTGACGGTACAGTTCTCGACACAGCGGACCAGTCAAGCAGAGAGGCGTTCAAGAACTCACATCCTGAGTTCATAAGCAGTATAGAGGCTCTCAGAGACGAGGTACTTGCTGATAAGGAACTCACAGACCGTATAAGACACAAGTATTCCATCAAGAATGTGACCGGTCTGAACATTCTCCCTCTAATCACTTTTACCGATCCGTTCGACATCATACTGCATCTTCTTGTAGGCTCTGAAGGCACTCTTGCATTCTTGAGCGAGGTCACCATGAAAACTCTCAGGATTGCACCTCTTCAGGCGGATGCAATGGTGTATTTCAAGGATATGGCTGAGGCTGCCCGTGCGGTGATTGCGATGAAGAGCCTTAATGTTTCGGCTGCAGAGATGCTCGACAAGCGCTCCCTTGCTTCCGTCAATGCCGGTGAGATCGAAGGCCTTACTGCCGTTCTTACCCAGGTGGAGGCCCAGAGCCAGCACGAACTGGCGGAAAAGGTGAAGAATGTCACAGAGACGCTGAAGAATTTCGATACATACGGCAAGGTGGAGTTTACTACCGACCCTGAGGAATCTGCAAGATATTGGGCTATTCGTTCAGGAATCTTCCCTACTGTGGGAGGAATGAGGAAACCTGGCACAACCTGTCTGATAGAGGATGTCGCATTCCATCTGGAAGACCTCGCAGAGGCTGTGACCGACCTTTCTGAACTCCTTGACAGACATGGATATGACGATTCCTGCATATACGGACACGCCCTCGAAGGAAACTTCCACTTCATCATCAATCAGTCGTTCGACTCGGAAAAGGAGGTACAGAGATATAAGGACATGATCAATGACGTGGGTGAACTCGTCGTGAAGAAATATGACGGCTCTCTCAAGGCAGAGCATGGAACCGGACGTAATATGGCTCCATACGTGGAGTATGAATGGGGTACGGCGGCTTTCAATGTGATGAAGAGGATCAAGAGCATCTTCGATCCCGATAATATCCTGAACCCTGGTGTCATTTTCAATGACGATCCCGAGTGCTGCTTCAAGAATTTCAAGGCACTCCCTCTTCTCAAACCTGCGCCGGGTGCTCCTGGAGAGACTGAGAGGGCATATATGAAATTGAACAAGTGTATAGAATGCGGATTCTGCGAGGTCAACTGTGTCTCATGCGGTTTCACTCTCTCGTCAAGGACAAGAATAGTTATGCAGAGGGAGATGGAGCGTCTCAGAAGAAGTGGAGAGAATCCGGAACTGCTCAAGACCCTCCAGAAGCAGTATTCATATCTGGGAGAACAGACCTGTGCAGGTGACGGACTCTGTTCTATGTCATGCCCGATGGGAATCAATGTCGGAGACCTGACCCATGAGGTCCGCAGGCAGAATATGGGCAGGACCGCAAACAATGTCGGTGAAATGGTCGCAGACAACTTTCATGGAGTGAAGACAGCACTGCGTGGTGTCCTGCATCTTGCTGATTTCGGTCATACTGTGCTTGGAAGCAGGGCTATGGGAACTCTTGCCAAGGGTATCCACGCGGTGGGACTCCCTCTTTGGACACCGTCAATGCCGAAGGCCTATAACGCTGCAAAGCATGTCGAGAACCATACCGGAAGTAACCTCAAGGTCGTTTATTTCCCAAGTTGTCTGAATCAGACGATGGGAGTGGACAAGGCATCAGAGGGTATGAAGCCTCTTGTCCAGGAGATGACCGGACTTCTCCGCAAGGCGGGATATGACGTCATATTTCCGAAAAATATGGACTCGCTCTGCTGCGGAACCATATGGGAGAGCAAGGGATTGCCGGAGATTGCCATGAAGAAGACAAGACAACTCGAGGATGCTCTCTGGGAGGCTTCCGATCATGGAAAATATCCGGTAGTATGTGACCAGAGTCCATGTCTGCACAGAATGAAGCAGCATATTTCAAAGGTGGAACTGTACGAGTCCACCGAATTCATATGGAAGTTCCTCAAGGACAGGTTGACCTTCACCAGGACAGATACTCCTGTAGCACTTCATCTTACATGTTCTACCAGACTGATGAAGATAGACCGTATTGTCCATGATCTGGCATGTCTCTGTTCGTCGGACGTTCTGATTCCAGAGGGTGTCGGATGCTGTGGCTTCGCCGGCGACAAGGGTATGACCCATCCGGAACTGAATGCCTATGCCCTGCGCAAACTTCGCTCCCAGATAGAGGAAAAGGGCATCGAGGTGGGATATTCCAACAGCCGCACCTGCGAGATCGGACTGCAGACCAATTCCGGCATTCCGTACAGGTCCATCGTATATCTTGTCAACAGTTGCACTGAACCAAAACAATAAATCATGAGACGGTTTGTATTGATTATGATGTTGATGACAGCGTCTGTCGCTGTCTTTGCACAGGAATATGTATATACTGAGGCATCAGACCTTACCATTATCGGAAAACTTATGCCGGGAAGGACAGCCAATCCATATCATAGGGTCGATACACTTCTGTACAAAGGTTTTACTCCTCGTGAGAGCCATCTGGTGAGGATGTCATCCGGTATGGGATGCGTATTCAAGACCGACTCAAAAAGCATTTCCGTCATTACAGAATATGGTCAGATGGATGATCCGGTCAATACAAATATAATCTCGGCAAGGGGCTATGACCTCTATATCCTTAGGGATGGGGAATGGCTCTGGGCCGCATCAGGTGTGTCTCCAAGGAATAATCTGTCAAAACCTCTTGGACTGATTTCCGGAATGGACGGTACCGAACACGTGTGTCTGCTGTATTTTCCAACTTATAGCGAGGTGCGTTCCATCAGGATAGGAGTTGAGAAGGGAAGTGCTGTCATGCCTGTGGAAAATCCTTTCAGCCACCGTATTGCGATATGGGGATCAAGTTTCACCCATGGTTCAAGCACCTCACGCGCAGGTTTGACATATCCGGCACAGTTCTCCCGATCTACCGGTCTGCAGATGCTTTCTCTCGGTTGCAGTGGAAGATGTCTGCTTCAGGATTATTTCTGCGATGTCTTGGTGGATGTGGATGCTGATGCTTTTGTCTTTGACGCGTTTTCAAACCCAAGGGCATATGTGATAAGGGAAAGACTCGTGCCCTTTATTGACCGGATGATTGCCGCTCATCCCGGCAAACCTCTCATTTTCCAGCAGACGATATATCGTGAAAAACGAAACTTCAATATCGAGGAGGAAGCAAAGGAACAGGCAAAGATGGATATGGCGGAGAAGATATTCAAGGAAATCAAATCCACACCGGAGGGACGAAAGAAGTACAAGGATGTATATTTTATTGTGCCTCAGGCATGTCCTTCGACTCATGAGGCATCAGTCGATGGCGTACATCCGGATAATTACGGCTACACATTATGGGCAGGATCCATCGAGAGACCTGTTCTGAAAATACTCAGAAAATACGGAATAAGACCTGCTCCTAAAGGTTCGAGATGACACTGTCAAATGATGAGTCCGGATGCAGGGAATGTTTTTGAAGATTGCAATGGTACGAATAGATGGTCGTTACTGACATGTTGAGTACTTTTGCAATCTTGCTTCTTTTTGATATGCCCATTCTTATCAGTGCAAGCACGCGCAGTTCATTGGACAGTTCTCCCTTTGACGGCATGGAAAGCCGGTGCTCTGGCTGCATATGTTCGTTTACCTTGTCTACAAAGTCCGGAAAGATTCCAAGAAAGGCAGCGTCGAAGTCCGATAGAAGCCCCTTGAACTCACCATCGGCGAATGATGGATGTCTTAGCATGGCAATGGCAGCATCCGGACCCTCGTGCTTCACAGCATGGCGAAGAGATGACCTGTATTTATCTACTTTGTTAAGGTAGTCTACGCATTTTTCCATATAGATGGCAAGGAAACTGTCCTTTATTTTTGACACCTCGCTCAGTTTTTCTCTGGATGCATTCAAGCGTTTCGAATATATGCTTTGAAGTGCCAGTGAGATTACTGCGACTATGAGCAGCAGGGCAATGGATATGATTGTGACGAAATATGCCCTCTTTTTCTGTTGCTGCTGTTCCAGAAGCACATTCATGATTTCGAGTTCGGACTTTATGACATCATCGTAGCGTGACTGGAAATTTGCAGCATATGCATCCTTGAGTGTCATTCTCATATACCTGTCGGCCCTTTCTATATCTCCTTCCCTGAACAGGATTCTGGCAAGTTGATAAAGAGCATTATAAGCCTTGACAGACATTCTCATGTCGCATTCTGCCGATATTGCAAAGTATTGTATTGCCTTTTCTATATCTCCCCTGTACATGTATTCCCTGGCAAGGAAGTAATTGGCCCTCGCTGTGTCATTCGGGCTGTTGAGATGGCAGGCTCTGAGTTTCAATATGGCCTCATTGCTGTAGCCTTCTTCCCGGAGTATTTCATTATGGTAAAAGGCGCATTGGATATTCGTGCTGTCCTGTTTCCACCAGTAATTTATTATATCCATCTTAGCCTTGATGTGGTTCGGTTGTGACGGAAGCAAGTTGTTGTATATGTGATAGCCTGCGTCGCAATAGAGCCTAAGTGCCTCTTTCGGCATGTCTGTGGTGTCTATCTGACGGATTATCTTCAGTGCAGTCTCAAGTGAATCCATCTTGTAGAGTATGTTAGCATAGCAGGATTCGCTTATATAGTGCTGACGAGTGTCGACTCCTTGCTGAGAGCGCATTTTCATTATATAGTAGTGGCATGAGTCTATGTTATGATATGACAGGATCTTCTGAAGTCCATATGCCGCTTCCCACCTCAAAGAGTCGTTTCCGGCGCTTCCGTATAAGGCAGAAAGAGAGTCCTTCATGTGGTGGAACTTCATATCATAGTGTTCCTGAAGTTCGATGGTCCGGTCAAGTGCGCTGAAATACTTCTGGTCGGGAATTGAGCATGAAGTCAGCACCCATAAAATGAATAAAGTTATAAAACAAGGTTTTTTCATACTGCAAATATAATTAAAATACCTTGTTTGCAAGTGTTTGTTTAGTTTTATTAAGTGATTAATTATAAATAAGTTCGCTTAAATTATGTCTGTTTAGAAACCTTGTTTAGAAAATGATGGTGGTTTGTGAGTATCACTTTTATATAATTTTGCAGGTGAACACTAGATACGATAGCCATATGAAAAGACTTTTGTTTGTAGTCCTGACAGTTCTGTCCCTGTCTGCATGCGGAACACCATCGCTGCGAGTAGGGTCCTTCAATCTCTGGAGGTCGGATCTTGGAAAAGGAGACTATGAGTGGACGACAAGAAAGCACCGTCTGGTGAATGCCATATCAGATATAGGCTTTGACCTGTTCGGAGCACAGGAGGTGGATACTACTATAATAAGGGAATTGCCTGTATTGTTGAAGGAAGCGGGTCTGGATTATGAAATGTTCATCTTCAGCCCATATGAACAGGACGGTGGAACGGGCAATAAGGCTCAGGCTCTGTTCTATAATCCCAAGAGACTGGAAATCCTTGAGGACCACCACTTCTGGTTTTCTCCGACTCCGGACGTCATAAGCGGAGGCTGGGACGAAATCAAGTTCAAGCGAGGAGGTTTCTGTGTCATATTCGAGGATCTGAAGACAGGAGTCAGGTTCTTTTTCATGCATTCGCATATGCCTCTGGGCAAGGAGGCCAATCTTCATGCCGCTACAATCATAAATGAGAAGGCAAGGCAATACAATCCGGAAAATCTTCCGGCAATCTTTGTCGGAGACCTCAATACACGTCCTGAAACGCCAAGTTCTAATGTCTTGAGGACGTACTGGTCAGATATCTGTCTGGTTCTTCCTGCTGATAGAAAGTCAGGCCCTCACGGCACATTCAATTCCCATGATGTACAGAAGGATATGGAGACGGCGGCGAGGATAGACTATATATATACGAGAGGGGAGTCTGTCGTGCCTTTGAACTACTGCTGTGACACAAGGACGTATGAGGGATTGTATCCATCAGACCATTGTCCTGTATATTCTGACATCCGGATATCGAAACAATAGCAATTAATAACTAATAAACCAATTATGAAACAATTGTTTAGATGGGCATTTATGCTTGTTCTCCTGACATTGTCGTCACTGGCAGCAATTGCACAGGAACATCAGGTCACAGGAAAGGTGACAGATGCTTCCACAGGCGAGCCGGTTCCAGGTGCTGCCATAATCATCAAAGGCGCACCAGGCGGTGCCATTACCGATGCGGACGGATTCTATTCCATCAGTGCGGGTCGTGATGCTGTCCTGATCTGTTCCTGCATCGGCTATTCGGAAGCAAGTGTACAGGTCGGTCAGAGGGCGATAGTGAATTTCGTCCTTGAGATTGATGCACAGTTACTTGATGAAACTGTCGTTGTGGGTTACGGTACATTAAAGAAGTCCCAACTTGTGGGTAGTGTGGAACAACTTGCCGGTGAGGCTCTGGAGGACCGTGTCAATGCGGACGTGACCAGAAGCCTTCAGGGACAGGTTCCGGGTCTGAGTATCTTCCAGTCTGACGGAAAGCCTACTCATGGCGGTCAGATATACATCCGTGGTGGAGCGACAAACTATGTGATGAAGAAGAATATGAGCAGCAAGGATATGACTGAATATTCGATAGGTCAGGGAGGCAGCGCACTTGTCCTTATAGATGGTGTCGAGGGAGAACTTTCTTCCGTAAATCCTGATGATATTGAATCAGTCACGGTGCTTAAGGATGCGTCGTCAGCATCTATCTATGGTTCGCGTGCCGCATACGGTGTGATTCTGGTCACTACGAAGAAGTCAAAAAACGAGAAGGTGTCGATATCCTACAACGGTTCGGTCTCTCTTAACCGCAGGACGGTCATGTGGGAGGACCATGTCATTACGGATGGACTTGAATATACGCAGACATTCTATGATTTCTGGGTGGGAAGGTCAGAGACGCCTACCGCTGCAGGTGCTCTCCCTACCAAGATGAACATCTACGACATTCCGTCTGACTATCTCCAGAGATTTCAGGAACGTCGTGCCTCCGGCAATACAGACGTATATGATACATGGGAAAAAGGTCATCTCTACTTTGGCTCTGTCAACTATCTTGCAGAGTTCTACAAGAGGATGAACACGACCCATACGCACACATTGAGCGTAAACGGCTCTTCAAAGAAGATATCATATTCCCTTTCCGGACGTTACTACAGTCAGGACGGCATCTATAAACTCGGAGAAGAGGACTATAATCAATATAATCTCCGCTCCAAGGTCTCGCTTCAGTTGAGAGACTGGCTGTCGGTAGACAACAATACTTATTTCTACCACTACGATTACATACAGCCTATCTTCTCCAAGAAGAACACTCATGTCGGTAGCCAACTTATGCAGATCGGTATGCAGGGCCTTCCTATCATCCCGTTCAAGAATGAAGACGGTACATACACCGTGGGTGCAGCAGCATCCGGCTACGAAGCGTTCAATGATGGAAATTCCGCTCAGGATACCGAGACGACAACATTTACGACTACCCTCGGTCTGAACATAGAGCCTGTGAAGAATGTGTTCAAGATACGTGGAGATTTCTCATATAAGTATACCAACAAGAATACGCAGCGTTATGTTGCGCCCACTTCATATAGTTCGACCCCGGGAGTGATGAAGGATTATGTCGCTCAGGCAGACTCGTACAAGAGGGAATATGACTATGTGACGAAGCGTATCTCTGCAAACGTGGTGGCTACTTTCACTCCTGATTTCGGTCCCGACCACAGACTCAATGTCGTTGCAGGATGGAACCTTGAGAATCAGACCTATGACGTGAAGACCATTCTCCGTCTGGGAATGATAAATCCGGGTATGACCAGTTTCGAGATGTTTGACGGAGAAGAGATTTCCTTGAACCAATATGACAGGGACTGGAGTACGGTCGGTACATTTGCCAGAGCGAACTACACTCTTTTGAACCGTTATATTGTCGAAGGTTCTGTTCGTTACGACATCAATTCCCGTTTTCCAAAGAACCAGCGTGGAGGATTTTTCCCATCTGCATCTGTAGGTTGGAGGGTGTCCGAGGAGCCTTGGATGCGGGGCGCTGAAAGAGTCATCGACAATTTCAAGATCCGTGGAAATGTGGGTTCTCTTGGAAACGGTGGTGTCGCTCCATATTCATTCCTTGAGACAATAGGTGTGGACCGAAGTTCCGTTATTTTTGACGGCGGTTATGCCAATATAGCGGGAATGCCTTCAATAATTCCGGATTCCCTCACTTGGGAGCGTATCATGACGTGGGATGTCGGTCTGGATCTGGACTTTTTCAAGAACCGCCTTTCATTCTCAGGAGACTATTACGTAAGATACACCAACGACATGTACTCTTCCGGTCCTGAACTTCCGGCGATTCTCGGTGCTGCGACCCCTAAGGGCAATTACGGACAGTTGACTACAAAAGGATGGGAACTTACTCTTTCTTGGAGGGATTCGTTCAAAGTGGGTGGAAAGGATTTTACCTACTCCATCAAGGGCAGTCTCTGGGACAGCCGCACATGGGTTACAGAGTTCAACAATACGTCCCATAATGTATTCGGATACTACAAAGGAAAGGAGATAGGAGAAATCTGGGGATTCCGCACGGACGGTCTCTTCATGAGCAACGAGGAGGCTGCAGCATGGGTTCCGGACAAGTATCACAATCTGAGTACTCCGGGCAACGTGCCTTATGCAGGAGATATTAAGTTCCTTGATATCAGTGGTGACAATGAGATTACTGCCGGTGCCGCTACACTTGAAGACCATGGGGACCTTGACAGAATCGGTAACATCATGCCTCGTTATCAATATGGTCTCAATCTTGACTTTAAGTGGAACGGCATAGGACTGAGCGTCTTTTTCCAGGGAATCGGTCATAGGGACTGGTATCCGTCGGAGGGAACCGGTTTCTTCTGGGGCGGTTATGGACGAGCATATGACTATGCTCTCAAGGATCAGTTGAACTATGTCAGACTTGACAAATCCACAACGAACTGGAAAGTTGCCAATGCAGATGAGAACCCGTACTGGCCACGCAGGTCATATGGCCACGCAATCGCAGGAAGCGGTCTTGGAACAATGAACTCATATAACGATTATTTCCTCCAGAATGCGGCATATCTCCGTCTGAAGAATCTGACCGTGGACTATACCTTCCCTAAGCGTCTCACAGAAAAGATGCATATAGAGAAACTGAGACTGTATTTCTCCGGAGAAAACCTTCTGACCTTCTCTCCTATCTACAAATACACCTCGATGTTCGATCCTGAGGTTATCGACAAGGGAGATTCGGATTTCGGTAACAATACATCCGAAACCATGGGTGACGGATATACCTATCCTATGCTCATGTCATTCACATTCGGTATTAATCTTACATTCTAAACTACGGGGCGATGAAAAAGACATTAATTATATCAGCAATTCTGCTTGCCTGCTCCTGCAGTGATTTTTTCGAGAAGACACCGGCGAACGAGTTTGATGCGGATATCTTCTTTGCAACTGAAGATGACCTGAAACTATATTCCAACGGTCTGATAAATGCGGCTATGCCGGACGCTACTGACATGACTTTAGGCGAGGACGTCTATACCGACCTGTGCGGCACCCTGGACTCAAAGGAGTTCTATAGAGGCACTTACAATGCCGGTAAGGCAAGTAATTGGACCACAAGTACATGGAGTTTCTCACGCAGGGTCGCGTACATGCTGGAGAAGATGCCGAACTGCAAGGGAAATGTTTCCGAGGAACTCTATAATCATTATGAGGGTGTCGCCCGTTTCTGGCGTGCCTGGATCACTGTAAAGAGAATGAAAGTGTTCGGAAACGTATATTTCATTGATGAGGTGATTTCGGCAGACGACACAGAGGCCCTATATGCTCCACGAGAAGACAGGGAATATATTTTCCACAGGGTAAGGGAAGACCTTGAGTTCGCCTGCGAACACTGCCTTGCCTCCGGACCGGGAATAAACACGGACGGCCGTATATACATAAACAAGTATGTGGCAATGGCCTTTGCTTCAAGGTTTTTCCTATATGAGGGTACATACAGGAAATATCATGACAAGAATCCGTCCACCGGAAAGGCTTGGAACAACGAGTACGAAAGTGCATCGGAACTGATCGCTCTGGCAGAGAAATATTCAAAGGACCTGATAGACACAAAGGCCTTCAGCCTTGTTTCTGACTATCGTTCCCTCTTTGTTTCCGCCGTCTTCCCGAAGGAGGAGGTGATCTGGGGCCGGTCATATTCGGCTGATCTGAGTGTGCTTCATGGAACAACATATAAATATTGCTCGACTACATCTTCAAAGCAGTATTCTCCTACAAAGGAATATGTGCGGATGTTCCTCAATTCTGACGGTACTCTTGCTGAAAGCGAGGTAAGTGTGACGAAGGAATTCGACAACCGAGACAAGAGACTTTCCGCTACTGTCCTTGCGCCGGGAACCATGTGGAAATCCGCTGGTGGAGATAACAGGGAACTGGCGCCTAACTGGACATGGACCAAAAGCGGCTACCAATGGATCAAGTGGGTGCAGTTGGAGGAGACTCCATTCTCAGGTGACTCAAAGTCATATAACTCAATCCCGGTCATCCGTTATGGCGAGATCCTTCTCAACTATGCCGAGGCAGCAGCAGAATCGAATCACATGACTCAGGAAATCTGGGACCAGACAATAGGTGCGCTGCGTAATAGAGCAGGTGTCAAGAGCATATATCCCGGTTCGGCAGGTTATGTGGCTGATACATGGCTCCGTGATTATTATACCAAGGATGTCATGCATCCTTCAGAACTTTCGGATCTCCTTCTGGAAATACGTCGCGAAAGAGTAACCGAACTCACGCTTGAGGGTCAGAGCAGATATGATGACCTTATGAGATGGCATATGGGAGACCTTATCGAACGCCGCTATAACCATGTGGGCTGGAGAGGAATCTACATCACGGAGCAAGAGGCGAAAGACGGATTTGTATGGGCAGGAAAGAAATACACCGTCGGAACAAGTGCTTCGAACGAATGCAATTATAAGATAAGCAAGAAAGGTGATGCCAAGACCTGGAGCCTTTCAGAGGGTACATACGGCTATGTGGTCTATCATTATCCGCTTGTATGGAATGACAAGATGTATACCCAGCCGATACCTCTCTCGGCGATTGCCGTCAACCCGGATCTTGGACAGAATAACGGCTGGCAATGGAACTAACTGATAACCAATAAAATCAATTGAGTATGAAAACCAGATTATTTGCTCTGATGGCTTCGTCTTTTGCTGCACTCATGCTTGCAGCAGGCTGTCAGGAGAAACCGGAGGACGTAACTCCGGATGATGACTACATCACTGTGAACCCATCTCAGGTAGATGCTTCATGGGAGGAAGGAGTATATGATGTAAACGTGGAGTCAAACTGCTCGTGGACCGTTTCAAAGACAGATTCAGAAGGCGTTGCGGTGGATTGGGTACAGTGTGACATCTCTTCAGGAAAGGATAACAGGTCCTTCCAGATACTTGTTCTTGAGAATCCTTCTTTCGAGCGGTCTGCAACAGTAACACTCACCTGCGGTGACGTCAAGGCGTTCATCGATATTGTCCAGCAGGCTAATCCTGCACCGGTCCTGCCTGATCCTGAACCGGTCATCTACGAGTATTATTTCGACTTCACTACAGGAACTCTTGACTGGCCGACTTCAAAGGACGTAAGTTGGGGAACACTCAAGAGTTATGATTCCGGACTTGCTCTGGACATGGGTACGGAGACTGATGACCCTGAGAACCTCCGAAGAAGGGGAACAGTTACTTACAGCCTTGACGGTAAGGATTTTGACTTTATTTTTGCCGATCCTAACGGTGCCGTCGCCCACAATATTTATCTTGATCCTGCCAAGGGCGTTTACTGCGGTACATACCGTTATCTGGGTCTCCCTGCTCTGGAAGGAAAGAAGATAGTGAAAGTGGAGATCACTCAGAATGCAAGTACATTGGACAATCCTTCAAATCCGAGAGATATGGGTATCTCTACAAGGGTCTATAATGTAGAAAATTCATCAGACAAGAATGTCAAGTATGTTGACGGTGGAGAACCTCAGGGTCAGAATACCAATATGGCTACCTATACATATGACTTGTCGGAAACTGCGGTCAATACTGTGTACTGGATCACATGTCTCAATAGAGCCGGTATAATCCATTCTGTCAGACTGTTCTATGCTGATGCTGACGGCACTGAACCCTCACCGGAGCCTGACGTGGAACCAGAGGTAGAGCCGGAGCCGGAACCGGAGCCTGATCCGGAGGTACCTGTAGTACCGGATCCTGAAAATGCTCTCAAACTTACTTTCGATTTTACAGGAACGCCACAGGAGGGCTGGCCTGTTGCAAAGGCTACCGATAAAGGCGAACTGCAATGTGTGTACAATATGAATTCGACAGATTATACTTTCACTCTCACTGCTTGCAAGGGAGCATCTGCGATAGGATGTTACTGGATGGCTCCTGTCGAGGGGGAAAATGCAGTGCCGGGTTACTTCACTTTCTATGCTGAGAAGCGCTATCTCGGTCTTCCTGCCATAGATGGTTATGCTCTTTACCGTGTGACATGCCACAATGCAAAAATGAGTTCTACCAAGCCTCAGATAGGTATAACAAGCATAGTGGCGGAAGGAACAAGCCATCCTGCAGATTCGGACTATGTTTTGGGTGGAGAACGTCAGGAATGGGATGCTGCCGGAGGCAAGACATATAATTACACTCTTAGCGGTACTGCTGCCGGAACAGTGTATTATCTCTATGCCTACGCGAAGGGCGGAATCGCCACTCTCGAACTTGTATATACTCCTGTATCCAGATGATCGGTCAAAGAATAAAGATGTCGTTTCTTCTTCTGGCAGGAATGTTCCTGGTTTCCTGCCAGAAGGGAGACGTGCAGGAAGTTGCTGATGAGATCAGTGTCTCTGTGTCTGAAATACAGGCATCTGCATCTCTTGCAAGTTATTCCATGGAAGTGTCTTCTAATACAAGGTGGAATGTCAGCATTGAAGCAGAAGATGTTCAGGAGGTCATCTGGGCTACACTCAGCAGGACATCCGGCTCAGGAAACCTCCAGGTGTCCGTAAGAGTGACTGAGAACAGGTTCAATGAGGAACGTAAGGCAAAGATAGTCTTTGTGACAAAGGGTGGAAAAAAGGCGGAGACCGTTCTTGTTCAGGCTGCCGGCAAAGAGGGCGGAGACCCCCCTGCTGACGATCTGCTTTGTGTGGGTTCATACAACCTCAGGATGAGTCATCTGGACAATGGAACCGACAATGCCTGGAGCGAGAGGAAGGAACGTTTGAAAACATCGATGCTGTCATGTCCTTTCGATTTCTTCGGCATTCAGGAGGTCGATGACAAGACTCAGACCTGGCTGGACAGCGAACTGTCGTCAAAATACTCATTCTGCTATTTCAGCCCATATTCGCAGAACGGTAAGGGAAGCAGAGCACAGGGTATAGGTTACCGCAAGGACAAGTTCACTCTTTCCGACTGGCATTACTTCTGGGCTTGCAGTACACCGGATGTCATGACCGTCAATGACAAGGGCAGTCAGGGCAGTTTCAATAGAGGTGGCTGTTGCTGCATCCTTACCCACAAGGCTACAGGAGCAAGATTCTTTGTGATGAACAACCACGGATGTCTGAACGGCAAGAGCAATGAGGAAAGTGCCCCGGTATATGTGGAAATGGAGAAGAAATACAATAAGGAAGGGCTTCCATCATTCTTTGTCGGTGATATGAATGCCAAGCAGTCATCGGTGGAAGGTTCAGTCTATATGACATATGCCGCACATTGGACAGACTCCTATCTCAAGGCGGTGAAACGTACGGGAGCGGCAGGAACCTACAACGGATACAAGTCGGTCAACGGTTCTTCAAGGATAGATTATGTGTTTTATCGGGGAGAGGGACTCAAACCGCAACTGTATCACTGCGACAATACTCTCTATGGTGGTTTTTATCCATCGGATCATTTCCCTTTATGGGTTAAATTCAAGATAGAAAAATGAATATTCTGAAAAAGATATTTGTCCTTCTTACAATGGCCGTACTGATCTCGGCATGCAGGGGGGATTCGGAAAGCGTGGTCTTGCCTCAGAAGGATATGGCCGTGCTTGAGAACGGTCTGATGTCTGTCGGCATTGCTCCTGACGGCTCTCTTGCCTCATTGAGAAATGTCATTACAGGTCATGACTATGCTGGTGGAGATCTCCTTTGGAGACTTTACTATGATGCTCCTTATGAAAAGGAAATCGAGATTCTGGGTTCGGACCAGCATCCGGAGATCTCATGCGAGGGTGATGTCATCACTCTTCGATATGATTCGCTCACCGCTCATGGCAGGACCCTTGACATGAAGGTGCTCCTGACAGTTACCCTTGAGGATGACAAGGTCAGGTTCGGCTCTGTCCTTGAAAACAACGAGCCTCATACGGTAATGCGTGAACTTCATTATCCGCTCGTACATGGAGCAGTACTTCCGCCTGACCACAGACTCTACACGTCGGAAGCGGGAGGAAAACTCTTCGACGACCCGGTCAAGGCAATCAATAAGGTGCAGTCTTCACCATACAAGCGTCCGGAGCAGATATTCCGTCAAAGGGATGTCAAGTACGGTTACAAGGTGTTCATGAACTGTTTCGGCCTGTTCGGAGAGGAGCAGGGACTGTATTTCGGCTCCCATGACAATACCTTCCAGGATACATGGCATGGTCTGCGTGCTTATACTGACGAAAACGGAAATGAAGATATACTGGAGTTCGGTTTCTTCAAATATCCTCATTGCTTCTGCGGAGAGAAGTGGGAATGCGACGCAAATGTGGTTTCTCCATATACGGGAACATGGCACGTGGCTTCGGGAATTTACCGTAGATGGGCGGATACCTGGTGGGATTATCAGACTGCTCCTCAATGGCTTCGTGAGGTCAAGAGTTGGCAAAGAGTCATCTTCAAGCACCAGTATGGAGAATATTTCTTCAGATATCCGGATATTAATGGAAAGGTGGATCAGGCCGGACAGAGTGTCGGTGCAAATGCGCTCTTTCTGTTCGGATGGTGGGAAGAAGGTATGGATAACGGCAATCCTGACTATTCTCCGGACATGGAACAGGGTGGAGATGAGGCTCTTAAAAAGGAGATCGCTCAATATCAGGCAAATGGAAATCATCTGCTGCTCTATTATAACGGCAAACTCATAGACCGTGAAAGCCGCTTCTACAGGAGTGGAAAAGGCTCTCAAGTGTGCCGTCATGACAATACTGGTTCTGAAATACTCGAGCGCTACAAGTTCACCGGTCAGGGAACATGGCTCGGAGAATATGATCAGCGAACCTTCGCTGTCGCCACGATGATGGACCCTGAGTGGAACAAGGTGCTGTTTGCTCTTCAGGACAGAGCCTATGAATTGGGTGCCCATAGTGTGTTTTTTGACCAACTCGGTTATATCGAAGGTGAGAGTGCCAACTGGGACAACTCCCGCGAGTATCCTGTACCTGATGTATTCGGAATACAGAAGCGTGCGGAGTGTCTGAAACTTCTTCGCGGGCGTTATGCTGAAAAGGCTCCGGATTTTGCGCTTGGCGCAGAAGGGACAGTTGACGCCTTATGCCACTATTGTCACTATACACATGGTTATCCGGCAAATGACGGTCCGGAACGTTGGTTGAGGTTCTTCCGCTATACTTTCCCTGAAATAATATTTACCGACAGGGGACTCAGGGACGATGTGGATGTTCCTCGCCATGTCAACAATACCGTTCTTGACGGTCAGAGAAATGATATAGAGATATGGCGTTGTCGAGGCATAATTTCGCAGACTCCTGTGTATCAGGCATATCTGAAGCAGGCTAATGATATCAAGGAAAAGTACAAGGACTGTCTGCTGCTGGGACGCTATAACGATGTCTTCGGATTTACATGTTCCAATGCTTTGCTCGATGCCCGGTCTTTCCTTAGTGAGGACGGCTCAAGGATGGCGGTAGTGGTGGCTCATCAGAATATGGACAGGCAGGATGTGATGTCGGCGGTGATAGATGTTCCAGGCTATCGTTATGTGGAGAGTTCCGTTACAGGAAACGGAAGTGTGTCTGATAGAAAGGGCCATCGTGTGCGTCTGGGGCAATACGATATGGCAGTTCTGCTTTACGAACGTATATAGGCATTAGAAGATGTTTGGGTTGGCATCATAATAAGTTAGAGTTAGGTTAAATTTTCGTATTTATATTCAAACATCTTCTATTTTTAAGTATTTGATCAGGGTGTCCCGTATTTGCGAGGCGGGCGTCCGGGTAAGGGCAGGCTCTACGGTTTGCCCTTACTTTCGACCATCTCCCTGTCTATTCAGATTTTCTATTATGACATCATCCCTGAAATCCACCTTTTCAGGGATTTTTTCATAAGTGTATGTTTTTTTTCGTTAATTTAGCGAAAAATCATCATTGTGCATTAAAAACATTCTGACATGGAAAATATCATCATCGCCAAGGATTCTTTGGAACTTACTCTTTGCCCTCCGTCGTTTGAGGATGGGTATTATCGTGGCACGAGGTTCGACCATTCCGGTATATTCCGTAGGATAGTCCTGGATGGATTCGTATTTGCTGACGAGTGGTTCGACAGGTATGACCCATATGCGCATGATGCCGTATGCGGTACTTCTGAGGAGTTCGGCGAAAGCGGATATGAGCATGCTGAGGTGGGGGATGTGTTCGTGAAGCCGGGAGTGGGACTTCTTCTGAAGGAGGATGATGCCCCATACGACCACTTCAAGTTATATAAGGTGGCAGATCCGGGCAGATGGACCGTCACATGTGACGAGGATTCCGCGACATTTGTCCATGTGGTGGATTCCGAAGACTGGGGCTATGTCTATGAGAAGGTGGTGAGGATCATTGACGGAACTCATTTTGAAATAACCCATCATCTGTGCAATACGGGACGCTATAATATTGAAGGAGAGATGTATAATCACAACTTCTTCACATTCGGGGATGCCCGTCCGGGACCGGAGATAGAGATAGATTTCCCTTTCGCTCCTTGCGGCAACTGGAGGACTGAATATGACAGCGTGGCGCTTTCTGAAGGCGGAATCAGTTTCTCCCGTCCGATAGAAAAAGGAGAGAGCGTGTTCATGGGCAATCTCAAGCCGTCAGACGGGTCGGAGGTGACCGGCGAGGTGTTCTCCATAGAAACTTCCGGACATAAGGTCACGTTCGGTGCCGACCTCCCGTTCCACCGTATTGCATTCTGGTCGAACCACAGGGTGGGATGTATCGAGCCGTTCATTCCATATAGTCTCGAACCGGGAGACGAACTGGAATGGACATATACATACGATATGAAATAATGAAAAGTCTCGAATCAATGTCGGTCGGCCGACGGGATTCGAGACTTCTTTTTCAGAATACCTGTGCTATGATTCTTTTTGCATATTCGACATCGGTATAACTTCTGGATCCCTTGTCGTGGATGTTCAGACCTCTGAGTATTTCCATGTCTGCTTCCTCAAGAGCGAAGTCGAATATCTTCATGTTCTCCTCCATCCTGACCTTGCTTGTGGATTTTGGAATCACAGGAATGCCTTGCTGTACAAGGAATCTCAGACCTACCTGTGAGGCTGTCTTGCCATATTTGCGACCGATTGCAGTCAGGACTTCGTGGTCGAAGAAATTGTATTTTCCCTGTCCCATAGGTCCCCAGGCCATGAGCCTTGTGTCTGTCTCCTGCATCATCTGACGCATTGCGTTCTGCTGGCTGAACACGTTGGTCTCCAACTGGTTTACAGCGGGCTTGATTCCTGCCGCGTGTACCAGGTCATAGAAACGGTCGTCATAGAAGTTGCTCAGTCCGATTGCTCGTGTAAGTCCTTGTGCAAGAGCCTTTTCCAGAGTTCTGTATATTCCATAGTAATCACCGTACGGCTGATGTACCAGAAGCAGGTCCACATAGTCGGTCTGCAGTTTGTCAAGACTTTCCCTAAGAGACTCCGCTGCGCGCTCCTCACCGCCGTTTGTCAGCCATATCTTTGTCACGAGGAAAATATCCTCTCTTGCGATTCCGCTGCCTGCAATGGCATTTCCCACTCCTTCTTCATTAGCATAGAACTGGGCTGTGTCAATCATTCTGTATCCCACGCTCAGTGCATCCCTGACGCATCTTTCGGACTCTTTCGGGTCCACTTTGAATACTCCGTATCCCAGTAAAGGCATCTCCACGCCATTGTTCAGCATTATCTTTTCCATGTCTTGCAAAATTTGGTCTGCAAAAATACAAAAATTATCAGTCGGTTTTGGAACGGATGTTGGAAATTCTGCTGCTGAACTATAAAACGAACTGATATGTTTTACAATTTTCTGTTTCCCCAGTATTTCAGAGGGAAGGGAGTTTCCTTTCTGATACTTTTCGTCAGGCTTTTCTTCGGTGCGCTTTTCTTTATGCATGGGCTTGACAAGATGACCTCTTTCAATGTTCTGTCCCAGACCTATCCCAGCGTACTCGGCCTGGGAAGTTACACGACCTTGATGATCACCATATTCTGTGAGTTCGCATGCTCCCTATTTCTTATGGCCGGACTTGTGACGCGCATTGTCCTCATCCCGATGATGGCTTCGATGGCAGTCGCATTTTTTGACGTTCACGACGGAATGATGCCGGATGGAGAACTTTCTCTTATATATATGGTAGTGTTCCTGATTCTTTTCATGACAGGTCCGGGACGTTATAGTGTGGATGCAATTATTGACAGAAAGGTCCAAAAGGATAGGGAAGAATTGAGCCGTCATAAGTGATGGTCTTGTCTTTTTGAGAAATATCACTATCTTTGAAGATTGTGCGGTCATATCGGTCGTGCAGTTAAACAATAATCCCTATGTCAGGACTGATAGGACATATTTCTCAGATAATCGGCCCGGTGGTCGATGTGCATTTTGATTTGTCTGACGATGCCGGATGCACCCTTCCCTCCATACATGAAGCATTGGCGATAGAGCGTACCGATTCACGTGAACTTCTCGTGGAAGTGCAGCAGCATATCGGTGAAGACACTGTCAGGACTGTCGCCATGGATTCCACTGACGGACTCAGGAGAGGCATGCAGGCCATATGCACGGGTGCTCCCATAACGATGCCTGTCGGTGCGCAGATCAGGGGGCGTGTCATGAATGTGACAGGAAACACCATCGACGGCATGAAGAAACTGAACCGTGATGGTGCATTCCCTATCCATCGCGAACCTCCTAAGTTCGAGGATCTTACCACTTCTCAGGAAGTCCTTTTCACAGGAATCAAGGTGATAGACCTTCTGGAGCCTTATCTCAAGGGTGGAAAGATCGGTCTTTTCGGAGGTGCCGGAGTGGGAAAGACAGTCCTGATCAAGGAACTGATAAACAATATCGCCAAACGCCATAACGGCTTTTCCGTGTTTGCCGGAGTAGGAGAACGTACCCGTGAAGGAAACGACCTGTTGCGTGAGATGATAGAATCCGGAGTTATAAATTACGGCGAAGAGTTCCTCAAGAGCATGGAAGAGGGACATTGGGACCTTTCCAAGGTAGATTACGAAGCGCTCGCTTCTTCACAGGTGGCGATGGTGTTCGGACAGATGAACGAGCCTCCGGGAGCACGTTCTTCGGTCGCCCTTTCCGGTCTCACCCTCGCGGAATCCTTCAGGGACAGTGAGGATGCTTCAGGACCGAAGGATATACTTTTCTTTATCGACAATATATTCCGTTTCACGCAGGCGGGATCGGAGGTTTCTGCCCTTCTCGGACGTATGCCTTCGGCAGTCGGTTATCAGCCGACCCTTGCTACTGAAATGGGTCAGATGCAGGAGCGCATCACATCCACAAAGAACGGCTCCATCACATCTGTCCAGGCTGTCTATGTCCCTGCAGACGACCTCACGGACCCTGCGCCTGCCACCACCTTCAGCCATCTGGATGCGACTACGGTATTGAGCAGAAAGATTGCCGAACTTGGAATATATCCTGCTGTGGACCCGCTTGAATCCACATCACGCATCCTTGACCCGAACATTGTGGGCAAGGACCATTATCAGACGGCCCAGAGGGTGAAACAGATACTGCAGCGCAACAAGGAACTTCAGGATATAATCTCGATTCTCGGAATGGATGAACTCTCCGATGAGGACAGGCTCACGGTCAACCGCGCCCGTAAGGTGCAGCGTTTCCTCTCGCAGCCTTTCTCTGTGGCGGAGCAGTTTACCGGAATACCGGGTGTGATGGTGTCGATAGAAGATACCATACGTGGCTTCAAGATGATTCTGGACGGAGAGGTGGATGACCTTCCTGAGCAGGCTTTCCTTAATGTCGGTGCAATTGAAGAGGCCATCCGCAAGGGTGAGGAAATGCTTGCAGCCGTCAACTCAATGAATCAGTAGACTGTGAATAATGCAGACAACATAAGACTTACCGTACTTACTCCGCAGCAGACCGTCTTTGACGGAATGGTGGAGAAGGTGGAACTTCCCGGCGATGGAGGAAGGTTCATGGTTCTGAAGAATCATGCGCCGATAATTTCATCGCTTTCGGCAGGTTATGTGACCTATACATCACAGGGACGTCAGGAGCGGATAGGTATAGAGGTGGGATTTGTGAGAGTGAATGAAAATGAAGTAGTGGTTTGTGCGGAGGTATGAGGTGGTTAAGGAACATATCGGTTGTATTTGCTTTAGGACTTTGTCTGACGGTCTGTGCGGCGGAATCTGACGGCTCCATCGCATCGGCGCATCAACCTGATGCCGAGGCGGAAGTCAATATTTCCGAAATGCTCTTCGGTCATATAGGTGACTCCTATGGCTGGCATATAACCGATTGGAACGGCAGGCACATCACCATTCCTCTTCCGTGCATGGTATATAGCAGAAATACCGGGTGGCATTTCTTCATGTCTTCTGAAATCGAGCATGGGCACAGTTACAACGGACTTTGTCTCGCTCAGGAAGGACGCTATGAGGGAAAGATTGTGGAGACAGCACCTGACGGTTCACAGACCCGACCGTTCGATATATCCATCACCAAGAATGTGGCTTCCCTCATATTCACGGCAGTGCTTCTTATTGTGCTGGTGCTGTCGGCAAAAAGATGGTATGGGAGGAACGACGCCCGCGAAAAGGCCCCGGGAGGTCTGGCCGGACTTGTGGAGATGATGGTGATGATGGTCAACGACGATATAATAAAGGAGGCGGTGGGACCCCATTACAGGAAATATGCTCCATATCTTCTGACAGTCTTTTTCTTCATATTCTTGAGCAATCTTCTGGGTATAGTCCCGTTCTTCCCGGGAGGTGCGAATGTGACAGGAAATATCGCCGTGACCTTTGTCCTGGCCATGTGTACATTCCTTGCCGTGAATCTGTTTGCCGACAAGCATTATTGGAAGGAGATTCTCTGGCCGGATGTGCCGCTTTTCCTGAAATTTCCGATTCCTTTGATGCAGATGATAGAGATATTCGGTCTGTTTACCAAGCCGTTCTCCCTGATGGTCAGGCTGTTCGCCAACATCATGGCAGGCCATGCGATGATATTGGGACTGGTGTCGGTGATATTCGTGACGGCTAAGTTGGGACCGGTCATAAACGGTTCCATGACTGTGGTGACTATGCTTTTCGGTCTGTTCATGGACTGTCTCGAACTGCTTGTCGCCTTCATCCAGGCTTATGTGTTCACCATGCTTTCAGGTGTATTCATAGGCATGAGCCGTCAGTCTGAACATTAAAATGTATAACAACTAAAATATAAGACTATGTTACTTTCAACAATCATTCTTCAGGCCGCAGGACTGGCCGTGTGGGGAAAAGTCGCCGGTGCAGTCGGTGCAGGTGTTGCAGCCCTTGCGGCAGCGTTCGGTATCGGCAAGATCGGTTCATCTGCAATGGAGGCTATCGCCCGTCAGCCTGAGTCTGCCGGAAACATCCGTACAGCCATGCTCATCATCGGCGCACTTGTCGAGGGCGCCTGCCTTTTTGCAATCATTGCCTGCCTCATGGCGATAGTGATGTAATTCTTCAAATTCAAAGTCTGTAATATGAATCTTTTGCTTCCGGACAGCGGTCTTATCTTCTGGATGACCATCATCTTTGCTCTTGTGTTCTTCGTTCTCGCGAAGTTCGGCTTTCCTGTCATAACCGGTATGGTCGAGAAACGCAGGATGAGGATAGATGACGCGATAGAAGCGGCCCGTAAGGCTGAAGATGCCATTGCCCATCTGAATCAGGAGCAGGAAAGGATTGTTGCCGAGACACGTGCGGAGCAGGCGCGCCTCAAGAAGGAAGCCGCCTCTGAGCGTGACCGTATGATTGCACAGGCTCGGGAGCAGGCCAGGATTGAGGCTCAGAAGATAATGGATGAGGCAAAGGCCCGTATAGCGGAAGAAAAGGAGGATGCCCTGAGGGATATGCGCAGGGAAGTTGCGATGCTTTCTCTCGCAGTTGCGGAGCATGTGGTCCGGAAGAATCTGGAATCCGATGCAGACCAGAGGCTGCTCGTGGATAAACTTGTGGACGAGATGTCTGCCTCAAACGGCGAAAGGAAAATTACATCTGAATCATGAACGCGGGAATCATAGCATCACGATACGCCAGGGCGTTTCTGAAATATGTCTCGGAGACAGGATCCGGGAGGACAGTCTATTCCCAGGCCTGTACTCTTGTGCGCATGATGAATCATGTCCCTCAGTTCAAGATGTACCTCATGGATTCATCTGACGTCAGTTTTGACAGGAAGTGTTCGCTTCTGTCCGCTGCCTTGGACGGTACGGTGGATGATTCCATCGTACGTTTCCTCAGAATGGTGACAGACCATAACCGTGAGGAATACTTTCCGCGCATGCTGCTTTCGTTCATCGAGCAATACCGAAGTGAAAACAACATCAAGGTAGGAAGCATTGTCGCTGCCGTCGAGAATGATTCTCTCCGTGTACGTCTGGAGAACCTTTTCCATGACCTGACGGGAGCGGAAGTCCATCTGGAGGAAAAGGTCTCTCCCGAAATCATAGGGGGATTCATATTCGAACTTGACGGCAACCGTCTGGATGCCAGCGTGGATAGCCAACTTAAAAGGATACGCCGCCAACTTGTAGAAAAGAACAACAGAATAGTGTGATATGTCAAATACAATTCGTCCATCGGAAATATCAGAAGTATTGCTCGGTCAACTGAAGGAGATAGGAGCCGAACTCAGGTATGAGGAGGTTGGAAAAGTCCTGCAGGTAAGTGACGGAGTGGTCCGTATATACGGTCTTCTCAATGCAGAGGCAGGCGAACTCCTGGAGTTCGACAACGGTATAATGGCTGTGGTCATGAATCTGGAGGAGGATAATGTGGGTGCTGTGCTTCTTGGACCTACCGACAGGATAAAGGAGGGTATGTCTGTAAAGCGCACCGGCAGGATTGCTTCCATAAACGTGGGAGAATCCATGCTCGGCAGGGTGGTGAATCCTCTTGGAGATCCGCTTGACGGCAAAGGACGTCTTACAGGTGAACTGATGGAGATGCCTCTTGAGAGGAAGGCTCCCGGAGTCATTTTCCGTCAGCCTGTGACAGAGCCTCTTCAGACCGGTCTGAAGGCCATCGACTCCATGATACCGATCGGAAGGGGACAACGCGAACTCATAATCGGAGACCGCCAGACGGGAAAGACCGCCATTGCTCTGGATACCATAATAAACCAGCGCAGCGCGTATGAGGCGGGTGAACCTGTATACTGCATATATGTGGCCATCGGTCAGAAAGGGTCGACCATAGCGAATATCGTCAACACATTGAAGAAGCACGGCGCTCTGGACTATACCATAGTAGTTGCAGCCACAGCGGCAGACACTGCAGCCCTCAGGTATTATGCACCGTTTGCCGGTGCTGCCATCGGAGAATATTTCCGTGATACCGGACGACATGCCCTTGTGGTATATGATGACCTGTCAAAGCAGGCTGTGGCATATCGTGAGGTGTCTCTTATCCTGCGTCGTCCGTCAGGTAGGGAGGCATATCCGGGAGATATATTCTACCTTCACTCAAGGCTTCTTGAGAGGGCGGCAAAAATCATCGGACAGGAGGAGGTCGCTCAAAGGATGAATGACCTTCCGGAGTCGTTGAAGGGCAAGGTGAAGGCAGGAGGTTCCCTTACTGCTCTTCCAATCATCGAGACTCAGGCGGGAGATGTGTCCGCATATATCCCTACAAATGTCATATCCATCACAGACGGTCAGATATTTCTCGAGGCCGACCTCTTCAACCAGGGTTTCCGTCCCGCTGTAAATGTGGGTATATCTGTGTCCAGAGTGGGTGGTAGTGCCCAGATAAAGAGCATGAAGAAGGTTGCGGGTACTCTAAAGATCGATCAGGCACAATACCGTGAACTTGAGGCATTCTCCAAATTCAGCAGCGATATGGACCCTGTCACTGTGATGACTCTCGACAAGGGACGCAAGAACAACCGTCTGCTGATCCAGCAGCAATATGCTCCAATGCCTGTGGGTGAGCAGGTCGCTTTGCTCTATTGCGGTACAAAGGGACTTATGCGTGACCTTGACATAGATCAGGTGGATGATTTTCAGACCACATTCCTGAGCAAGATGAGGGCGTTCCATCAGGAGGATGTCCTGACACCTCTCTCTCAGGGCAGCACTGATCCTGCCATATTCGGAATCATTGAGAGGGAAGCACTGTCAATAGTCAAAGGCTTGATGTAGAGATGAGTTCGTTAAAGGAGATAAAGACCAGGATAAATTCGGTCAAAAGTACGCTGAAGATAACTTCCGCCATGAAGATGGTGGCTGCTGCAAAACTTCATAAGGCGCAGAATGCCATAGGAAACAAACTTCCCTATGAGCAGCAGTTGCGCCGTACTCTTGCCGGAATGCTCGAGGATGACGACCTGCAGAAGGCGCTCCACGACGAACTGGGACTTGGCGATCCTGATTGTCCTCTGGTGATGCTCGAGGATATCCATGCAGACGAATATCCTGTCAAGGAACATGCTCCAAGGGTCGCTCTGGTGCTCTTTTCTTCCAACAGTTCACTATGCGGAGCCTTCAATGCCAATGTCATCAGGGAGTTTCATCACACATTGGATGTCCTGATGCAGAGAGGCTACTCCCACGATGATATAGACGTATATTCCTTGGGAAGAAAGATAGGTGAGTCTGCAGTAAAGTCAGGACTGACCCTGAAAAGGGATCTTTCCGCCATGTCGGACAGACCTTCATATGACGATGCTGCAGAACTGGCATCGGTTCTGACCGACAGTTATATCAGCGGTGAAGTCTCTCAGGTGATATTCATATACAGTCACTTCGCAACAGCCGCTTCGCAACCTGTAGTGCGGGAAAACTATCTTCCTCTTGCCCTGCATGACCTTGATAAGGGTGATCCTGTCGATTATATACTCGAGCCGGATCCACTGTCACTTGCCAGGGAACTTCTCCCTTTGGTGCTTCGTCTGAAACTCTATACGGTGCTTCTGGATGCAAATGCCGCCGAGCATGCAGCCCGTACAATAGCGATGCAGATAGCATCTGACAATGCAAAGAACCTTATAGCGGAACTCACTCTTGCATATAATAAAGGCCGCCAACAGGAAATCACAGCAGAAATTCTGGACCTTGTCGGCGGCACTATGGCGTAAAGAACAGTATCCGGTCTAAACGAGTTTATGGATTGCCAGACCGCTGCGGAGTTTAGGCTCGAACCATGTAGTCTTAGGAGGCATGATGTTGCCGGAATCCGCGATATCTGTGAGTTGCTTCATAGACACCGGGTAGAGTGCGAATGCCACAGCCATCTCGCCGCTGTCCACTCTGCGTGAAAGTTCGCCCAGTCCACGTATACCTCCCACAAAGTCTATTCTCTTCGAAGTCCGAAGATCTGCAATGCCGAGAATCCTGTCAAGAACAAGATTCGACAGGATGGTCACATCGAGGACTCCGATAGGGTCGTTGTCGTCGTATCTTCCTTCTTTTGCGGTCAGGGAGTACCATTTGCCCTCGAGATACATAGAGAACTCATGAAGCCTTGCCGGCTTATATATATCCTCTCCTTTTTCGCATATTTCAAAATCCTCTGCGAGAGCCTCGAGCAACTCAGACGAGGTAAGTCCGTTGAGGTCCTTCACCACACGGTTGTAGTCTATGATCTTGAGTTGACTGTCCGGGAATGCCACGGTCATGAACCAGTTGTATTCCTCTTCACCCGTGTGTTCAGGATTGTCCTTGCTCAGTTCCGCTCCGACCCTTGCAGCGGCTGCTGTACGGTGGTGACCATCAGCCACATAGAATGCAGGGATGCCGGAGAATATTTCAGTGATCCTGGCAATATCCTGCTCATTGTCAATGACCCAGAAATGATGACCGAAGCCGTCTTCTGCAACGAAATCATATTCCGGTTCACCTGCTATGCAGCGCTCTACAATCTCGTTGATCTGCTGATTGTCAGGATAAGCAAAGAATACAGGCTCGATGTTGGCGTTCTGTATCTTCACATGGATCATGCGGTCGTCTTCCTTATCCTTGCGGGTCAGTTCATGCTTCTTGATCTTGCCTTCCGCGTAGTCATCAGTATGGGCACATACCACAAGTCCGTACTGGGTACGTCCTTCCATGGTCTGTGCATATACATAGTAGCAAGGTTTCTCATCCTGAACAAGCCAGCCTTTCTCCTGCCATGCCTTGAAGTTCTCGACAGCCTTGTCATATGCAGGCCCGCTATGCTCGTCGATGATAGGGTCGAAGTCGATTTCGGGTTTAGTGATGTGCAGAAGGGACTTTTCTCCGGCCTCTGCCTTTGCTTCTGCCGAGTTCAGCACATCGTAAGGGCGTGCTGCAACTTCTTCAACATACTGTTTTGGCGGACGTACCGCTGCAAATGGTTTGATTCTCACCATGGTGTGTCAGATTTCTCCACTCGCTTCGCTCGGTCGGAATGACAGTCAGGCACTCGGTCGAAATGACCTCTGTCATCTCGAGCGAAGTCGAGAGATCTTTAAATTATTTATTAACCTGAAATTTTGTGCAACCTGTCTCGAAGAAACCGCATATCTGCTGTGCTGCAGCAAGACCGGCATTGATATTCGCCTCTGCAGTCTCCGCTCCCATCTTCTTAGGTGTTGCAAACACCTGTTTAGGGAACTTTGCATCAAGGTCTGCCTGATGCACCGCTGCAACGTCTGTGATATATTTCAGGTCAGGCCTGTCTGTAAGTACCTTCTCAAGTTCCGCCTCATTGATCACTTCCTTGCGGGCTGTATTCACAAGACATCCGCCCTTAGGCATGCGTGAAACGAGGCTGTAGTTGATGGAACCTATAGTTGCAGGGACTGCCGGAATATGGAGCGAGATGAAATTGCACTGCTCATACATCTTTTCGAGGCTTTCTGCAGGTGTGACGCCTTCCTCCACCATCTTCTCTGCAGGAACGAACGGGTCATAAGCCATCACATCCATTCCAAGTGCCTTTGCCTTCTCTGCTACAAGACGACCTACATTTCCGTATGCCTGGATTCCGACCTTCTTACCCTTGATCTCCATACCTGTTCCAGGGGTGAACTGGTTGCGTGACATGAATATCATCATGGCAAGAGCAAGTTCGGCAACCGCATTGGAGTTCTGTCCGGGTGTGTTCATTGCAACGATTCCACGTTCCGAGCATGCTCCGAGGTCAAGGTTGTCATAGCCTGCACCTGCACGAACGACGATCTTGAGGTTCTTTGCCGCCGCAATCACTTCTGCAGTGACCTTGTCTGAACGGACGATCATGGCGTCAACGTCTGCCACAGCGCCAAGCAACTGGGCCTTTTCCGTATATTTCTCCAGAAGGACAAGTTCGTGACCTGCGCCTTCAACAATATTCCTGATGCCGTTCACCGCAGCCGCGGCAAACGGTTTTTCTGTTGCTACAAGTACTTTCATATCTTGCTGTTTAGATCCCCGGTCCGGCCGGGGATGACGTTCTGTTATGTGTTATTTATGTAACTGTTCAAATTCCTTCATGCAGTCTACGAGAGCCTGCACGCTTTCCATAGGACATGCATTGTAGATGGATGCGCGGAAACCGCCTACGGACCTGTGTCCCTTGATGCCTGTCATGCCTTTTGACTTCGCAAATGCCATGAATTCATCCTGGAGGGTCTCTTTCCCTTCAGCCATCACGAAGCATACATTCATCAAAGAACGGTCTTCCACCGCAGCAGTGCCTCTGAACATGCTGTTGCGGTCGATTTCTCCGTAAAGGAGTTCTGCCTTTGCCTTGTTGACCTTCTGTATCGCCTCGATTCCACCCTGCTCCTTGAGCCACTTGAGAGTCTCGTTCATCACGAAGATTGAGAATACAGGAGGGGTATTGAACATCGAACCGCCGTCGATATGTGTCTGGAGGTTGAGCATTGTCGGGATATATCTGCTTACCTTTCCGAGAAGGTCCTTCTTCACGATGAAGAAAGCCACACCGGCAGGACCTACGTTCTTCTGTGCACCACCATAGATCATTGCATACTTGCTTACGTCCACAGGACGGCTCATGATGTCTGACGACATGTCTGCGATGAGCGGAACAGGAGAATCGAGGTCCTCATGAAGTTCGGTTCCGTAGATGGTGTTGTTTGTGGTCACATGGAGATAGTCCAGGTCTGAAGGGATTTCAAAGCCCTTTGGAATATAGTTGTATACCGTGTCTGCAGATGATGCGATCGCATATGCGTTTCCAAGACCTTTTGCCTCTTTGAGGGCCTTCTTCGCCCATACTCCTGTCTCGAGGTATGCAGCCTTGTTCTCAAGGAAATTCATCGCTACATAAAGGAAACCGAGACTTGCTCCACCACCGAGGAATACAACCTCGTGAGTGTCAGGAATATTGAGGAGTTCCTTCCAGAGCGAGCGGCATTCGTCCATGACGGACTCCCATTCCTTGGTACGATGTGATATTGATATTACAGGAATGCCTGTGCCTTTAAAATCTTTCAGTGCTTCAATTGCGTTGTCGATGGCCTGCTGGGGGAGTGCGCAGGGACCGGCAGTGAAGTTGTGAACCTTTTTCATCATTCTCGTTTTTTAAAATTCGTTTCAAAGGTAATACTTTTTAGAATATATGCTTTGCATCTGTTATCTTTTCACAGAAATGGCAAAGCAGTGATACTTCGTTGTCGTTGTTGATGGTCTTGAAGCGTGTCTTGATCGGCTGGTGGTTGGTGACACACTTGGGATTCTTGCATTTTGCGATCCCGATGATTTCGTCAGGCATGACAAGATGCTTCTTTTCCACGACCTTGAAATCGCGGATCACATTGACTGTCGCCTTAGGGGCGATGAGAGCCAGTTTGTTCAGTTCCTCGTCTTCAAAGAACTTGTCGGCGATCTTGATGATACCTTTCTTGCCGTATATCTTGCTGGCAAGGTTGATGCCGATAGTGATCTGACTTTCCACTCCCTTGAGGTTGAGTATGTTAAGTGCCTTATATACGTTTTCTGCAGGAATATGGTCCAGTACGGTGCCATTTTCCAATGCGCTTACTACCAGTTCTTTTCTGCTCATGATGTTGTCGTTCTGATTGTTTGATTTGTCTTCTGACCCTTTTCTGTCATTCTGACTCTGTTGTTGTCATTCTGAGGAGCGAAGCGACGTGAGAATCTACCTATACCCGAGCAGGTACGAAATGATCGCCATTCTGACGTACAGTCCGTTCTCCGCCTGCTTGAAATAATATGCATATGGAGTCTCATCCACGTCCTGGGTTATCTCCGTAACCCTCGGCAGCGGATGAAGAATCTTCATGTTGTCCCTTACATCGGAAAGCATGTCCGCGCATAGCGTATAGACGTCCTTCACCCTTTCATATTCCATAGGGTCCGTGAAGCGTTCCTGCTGTACCCTTGTCATATACAGGATGTCGCAGTCGTTCAGATATTCATCCAGGGATGTCGTCTCAATATACTCGATGCCCTTGCTGTCCAGAAATGCCTTGTATTCCTTCGGCATCTTGAGTTCTTCAGGTGCGGTGAATATGAACTTAGGATTGAAATGGGACATGGCCTGAAGAAGCGAGTGGGTCGTCCTTCCATATTTGAGGTCTCCTACCATGTTGATTGTCAAGCCTTCCAGAGTGCCTTGTGTCTGAAGAATGGAGTACAGGTCGAGCAGGGTCTGTGAAGGATGCTGGTTTGCTCCGTCTCCGGCGTTGACAACCGGAACATCCGCAACTTCCGATGCGTAGCGGGAACTGCCTTCAAGAGGATGACGCATCACGATCATGTCCACATAATTGTTGACCATCTTGATGGTATCCTTCAGGGTCTCGCCTTTGCTCTGGCTGGTGTTGGAAGCATCCGAGAACCCTATCACCTTTGCTCCCAGACGGTTGATGGCGGTCTCGAAACTGAGTCGGGTCCTTGTGGATGGTTCGAAGAACAGGCTCGCGATGACCTTGCCTTCGAGAAATTTCTGCTCCTTGTTCTGTTCGAACTCCTTGGCAGTTTCCAATACATGAAGGATTTCCTCTTTTGTGAAATCCCCGATCGAAATCAAACTTTTCTTGCCCATATATAATCGGTTTACATATTTTACAATTCTTCCAGACGGCATCCTTCCACATCAGCCATCCTCTCCACAAACGAATCCACGAGTGAGAGCCTCACGCTTGTGTCCAGAGAACACTCCATGTCGAACTTCTGGTTCTTCTGTTCAAGTCCCATATCCTTCATCACCTTCATCACTCCGTTCATGCTCATGTATCCGAAATGCACCCTATACATCCGTGACGCTATCTTTTCCACAATCTCGGCATTTGCCAACGCATCTGCAGTGGAGGTCTTGTAAGCCCTTATCAGACCCGGTATCCCCAGTTTGATGCCTCCGAAATATCTCACCACCACTACCAGCACATCACTGAGCCCGCAGGAATCTATCTGACCCAGAACCGGTCTTCCTGACGATCCGGACGGTTCTCCGTCGTCATTCGCCCGGAATCTGTCTCCCATGTATCCGAGACGATATGCGTAGACGTGGTGTCTCGCATCATAATATTCTTTTTTGAGTGAAGCGACAATCTCCTTTACTTCCTCCTCTGTTTCAACGGGATAGGCGTGGGCAATGAATCGGCTTCCATTGTCCCTGAAGAGTCCCTTCGCCTCGCCTGCGATACTCTTATATGAATCCTTGATCTGTGAACAATCCATATTAAGGTCAAATTTAGTGTATTTTACTCGAAATATCTAAACAAAAGACGTAATTAATTGATTTTTGTAAATATTTTTTGCTTTGCCTGAAATAAAATTTATTACCTTTGACTTCGCTTCCTGGGAATCAGGAGGCATTTTTATGCAAGAACAATTCTAACTGATTATGATACTGAGATATAGAGTTTCGCTTCCCGGATTGAAGGGATTTGCACGTGTGTATGAGGTTAAGGAAACAACATCACTTTACAGTTTCCATAAGCAGATGAGGGCGGATATGGACTTCCCGCAGGATCAGGTTGTGCTTTTCAAGGCTTTTGATGCGGCAGGCAATGTCGCTGCACGCTACAGCGTCTTCACCGACTTCGGATTCGGAACCATTGACAGTGTCACTGCAGGACAGTGCCACAAGAGAGGAGAAGACAAGTTCATATATTTCTATGATACGACAAATGTAAAGAGCGTCATCGTTACCTTCGAGGGCGAGGGTGAACTGCGTAAAAACTCGATATATCCGCTTCTGGTGGAGTCTAAGGGACCTAATCCTATTGAATTTGAAAACGGATATGTGGCCTTTGAAGACCTTCCTGACGACAAGAAGAAGAATCCGGAAGATGATGATGACTTCGATGACGATGACGACGAGACTCTGGATGATGATGCTCCGGAGGATATATATGACGAAGATGACGACGAGTAATCCTCTGAATGACTGAAAGACGCCTGATCATAATCCTGGGACCGACTGCTGTAGGCAAGACCGACTACAGCATAGAGACTGCACTCAGGTATCAGTCTCCTGTCATTTCGTGTGATTCGCGTCAGATATACAGGGAAATGTCTATAGGAACGGCAGTCCCGTCAGAGGAACAACTTGCTGCCGTAAAGCATTATTTCATCCATTCCCATACTGTTCAGGAACTTTATACGGCCGGAAAATATGAACTGGAGGCCCTTTCCCTTATCAATGACCTGTTTGAACAGGGACATGATACTCTGGTCATGGCGGGAGGTTCCGGCTTCTATGTGGATGCCCTCGTGAACGGTCTTGATGATTTTCCCGAGGCCGATCTGGAACTGAGGCGCAGTCTTACGGAGCGTCTGAAGGAGGAAGGGGTGGATTCCCTTCGTCAGGAACTCAGACGCCTGGATCCCGAGAGTTATGCCACGATAGATATTGCAAACGGCCAGAGGGTGGTGCGTGCCCTTGAGGTATGTCTGATGACAGGAAGACCTTTCTCGTCGTTCAAGACATCGCCCAACCGCAAGCGTGATTTCGAGATAGAGAAGATAGGCCTGACCCGACCGCGGGAGGTACTGTATGACCGTATCAACAGAAGGGTCCTGCAGATGATAGATGACGGTCTTGTCGAGGAAGTGCGTTCCTTGGAGCGCTACAGGGACCTTACCGCACTGAAGACGGTCGGTTACAAGGAGATATTCGACTGGTTCGATTATATGGAAGGCCGTGTTTCTGAGGAATGCTGGGGACCGACATCGCCGGGCGACGGCCTTGTCACCAGTCTTGAGCGCGCCATCGAACTGATTCAGCGCAACACCCGTCATTACGCCAAACGTCAACTTTCCTACTGGGGAAGGGACAGGGATATACGTTGGACGGAACTTTAGTCCTTATATTCCGCGCCGCAGAAGAAAAGGGCGTTACCCGGTACGGACTGGCCTGCCTCTGAGCGTGAACCGGATTCGATAAGTTCCGATATCCACAAAGGAGATTTCTTGCCGCGTCCCACTTCGATCAGCGAACCCACGATAGCGCGGACCATATTTCTCAAAAACCGGTTTGCACGGATTCTGAACACGATATAGTCGCCTTCTGAATATGGTGCACCCATGAGCGTCACATGATCCGGTACATATGTGCTCCAGCATGCATGGGTGATCTCGCATATGGATGTGGCATTGTTGCCTCCCACCTTTTCGAAACAACTGAAATCATGCTCTCCCAACAGCAGGGCGGCCGCCCGGTTCATCGCATCGACATCAAGAGGATATCGCATGCGATATGAGAACTTTTCGGCGAAAGGGTCTTTTCTGAAATGCACGAAATAGCAGTATTCCCTGCTTTTGGCATCGAAACGTGCGTGGAATCCGTCATCAGTCAGACAAACTTCATCAATCACGATTTCTTTTGGCAGCATGGCATTTAATTTGTAGCAGAGTCGCTCCGCTTCGAAAGGTAATCCCGAAGGGATTTCGAAGTGTGCTATATAGTTTATCGCATTGACTGAAGTGTCTGTTCTTCCCGCTCCTGTTATGCTTACAGCCTGCCCCATGAGGGTTGAAAGGGCTGTTTCTATGGTGCCTTGTACAGAAACTGCGTTATTCTGAATCTGCCAGCCGCAGAAAGCGCTACCGTCATATGAGAGCCTGATACTGTATCGCATATTGGAAAATTGAGTATATTTGTAAGTTTTGAAATGCAAAAATATCAAAAAACATATTTATGGAAAGCATAAACATAAAAGAATTGAACGACCGTATCCAGAGAGAGAGTTCATTTGTGGATATCCTCACCATGGAAATGAACAAGGTCATTGTAGGACAGAAGCATTTGGTCGAGAATCTTCTCATCGGACTTCTCGCTAATGGACACATCCTTCTCGAGGGTGTTCCCGGTCTTGCAAAGACATTGGCCATCAATACCTTGTCACAGGCTGTCGACTCAAAGTTCAGCCGTATCCAGTTTACTCCGGACCTTCTTCCCGCTGACGTACTCGGTACTTTGATATATTCTCAGAAGACCGAGCAGTTCCAGATCAAGAAAGGTCCGGTGTTCGCTAATTTCGTCCTTGCGGATGAGATCAACCGTTCTCCGGCAAAGGTTCAGTCGGCTCTTCTTGAGGCCATGCAGGAGCGTCAGGTGACCATCGGTGATGAGACATTCCCTCTTCCTCAGCCGTTCCTTGTGATGGCTACCCAGAATCCGATCGAGCAGGAGGGTACATATCCGCTTCCTGAGGCCCAACTCGACCGTTTCATGCTTAAGGTCGTGGTTTCATATCCTAAGAAGGAGGAGGAACGCCAGATCATCCGAATGAACAACAGCGGTGAGTTCCCTAAGGCAAATCCTGTACTGAAACCAGAGGATATAGTCAGGGCACGCGAGGTGGTCAAGGATGTGTATATGGATGAAAAGATCGAAAGATACATAGTGGACATCGTCTACGCGACCAGAACACCGAAGGAATACGGACTGGAGTCTCTGGAGGGTTTCATATCATATGGTGCATCGCCTCGTGCCAGCATCTCTCTTGCTGCTGCAGCAAAGGCCTATGCCTTCATAAAGAGAAGGGGATATGTGATTCCTGAAGATGTGCGTGCGGTGTGCTATGAGGTTCTCCGCCACCGTATCGGCCTGACTTATGAGGCAGAGGCAGAAAACATGACTTCCGATCAGATAATTTCTGAAATCATCAATGCGGTAGAAGTTCCATAGTGGATTGCCGGTCAAGCCGGCAATGACTGGGAAGTGCGCCTGCAATGACTGAGTCGTGCACCAGCAATGACTGAGAAGTGCCCTGCAATGATTGAGTCGTGCTCCTGCAATGATTGAGAAGTGCACCTGCAATGATTGAGAAGTGCACCTGCAACGACTGAGAAGTGCACCTGCAATGACGGAACAAAATGTCATTCCCGACTTGATCGGGAATCTATGATGTTATGAGTAATTTATCAGCAAACGACCTTTTAAGGAAGGTCCGAAAAATAGAGATCAAGACCCGCGCTCTGTCTCACCAGATCTTCGCCGGTGAATACCATTCTGCGTTCAAGGGACGTGGTATGGCGTTCAGCGAGGTGCGTGAGTACCAATATGGCGATGACGTCCGCAATATGGACTGGAACGTCACTGCACGTCTGCGTTCCCCTTATGTAAAGGTCTTCGAGGAGGAAAGGGAACTGACGGTTGTCCTTCTCGTGGATGTGAGCCGTTCAAGGCTTTTCGGAACCGTGGGGGCAAGCAGAAAGGATGTACTTGCGGAAATAGCCGCAGTGCTGTCGTTTTCAGCCATAATCAACAATGACAAGGTCGGAGCGCTCTTTTTCAGCGAAAAGGTCGAGAAGTTCATACCGCCGAAAAAGGGACGCAGTCATCTTCTGCACATCATCAGGGAGATAATCGAATTCGAGCCGACTACGGACGGTACGGACATCTCCGAGGCTTTGCGTTATCTGACGAACGCCATCAAGAAGAAATGTACTGCATTCCTGCTTTCCGACATGATCGACGTCAATCAGGACGGTTTTCCGCGGTATGAAGAGGCACTCAAGGTTGCTGCAGGAAGACATGACCTTTCTGTGGTGGAGGTCTATGACCCGCGGGAAAGGAATCTGCCGGATGTGGGTCTGATACATATAAAGGACTCGGAATCCGGGCGCGGCGCGTGGGTGGATACCTCCGACAGGAAGATGCGCCTGGCTTATGAGGACTGGTTCCGCAATATGGAACAGACATCCTCCAGACTTTTCATGAAATACAGTGTGGACAAGGTAAGCATAGCCCTGGGAGATGATTACGTGAAGGGGCTTATGACCTTGTTCAAAAACCGATGATATATGTACAGGATATTGATATGTATATTCATGACGTTCCTGTCTGTCGCTTCCTTTGCACAAGGCAAGGTGGTGCAGATGGGTCCGTCCGTTCTTGAACAGTTGCAGCAGAGGGATTCGGTGCTTATCGCCGACCAACTCTTCTATGGCTTCTGCCTGGAGAAGGTTGAGGAGGGGACACAGTTCGCTTTCCCTCAGACCGGCGATACCCTGATGACCAATATCCGTATCGTCAGACCATGGCAGTTGGACACAGTAAAGGCATCAAGGGCCAGAAAGGGTGAACCGCGTCTTCTTGACCTCAAGGGCGGAGTCGTCGTCACTTCTTTCGATGAAGGCATATATTACCTTCCGCCACTTGCTGTGCAGAGAAGGTCGAAGGACGGTGTTGTAGATACATTGGTATTCGAGCCGCAGAAGGTGGAGATAAAGACAATGCCGGTGGATACCGCTACATTCAAGCCGCATGACATAAAAGGAGTTATAAGGTATCCTGTAACATTTGCCGAAGTGGCTCCTTGGGTGGCGGGAGGTCTCGCTCTGGCAGGACTTGTCGCTCTCGCTCTCTGGCTTGTTATACGCTACAGACGCAGACACAATCCGGAATATATCAGGAAGGACCCTGCCCATATAGTAGCCCTGCGCAAACTCGACAAATATCGTGGAAACAGGATGTGGGCGCCGGAAAAGCAGAAAATGTTCTACTCCGGCATAACGGATACTCTTCGTGAATATATGGCGGCGCGTTATGGAATAGGTGCCATGGAGATGACTACGGCTGAAATATTCCGGGATATGAAGGCGACTGATGCCCCTGCGGACCTTCTTGATCAGATGAAGGAACTTTTCGAGAGGGCAGACTTCGTGAAGTTCGCCAAGTTTACTGCTTCCGACGAAGATAACGCAAAGGCTCTGCCTGTTGCCGTGCGTTTTGTGACCTCGACATATCAGGCGGAACTAGAGGAGGAACCCGAGCAGGTCGGACATGAAGTTTCGGACGGAACCGGGATATCTGATAACCAGGAAGCAAAGGAGGAAAAGTGATGTATTTTGAATATCCGAAACTTTTATGGCTGATGATAGTGCCGGGCCTTCTGCTCCTGCACTACATCCTGCTTGAAATTACCGGGAGACATCCTCATCTGAGGGTCTCGTCTTCTATGCCATGGCTTGTGAAGAGAACGCCCTTCATGGCGGTGATGCGTCATATCCCGTTCGTGCTCAGGCTCTTTGCTCTTGTGATGATCATTTTCGCCATTGCGCGTCCACGTTCATCTGAGTCGGTTGAGAAGATAGACACAGAGGGAATCGATATTGTTCTGGCAATGGACGTTTCCACGTCGATGCTGGCCCGTGACCTCACTCCTGACCGCATAAGCGCATCCAAGGATATAGCGATCGAGTTCATTTCACAGCGTCCCTCTGACAGGATGGGTATAGTGGTCTTTGCAGGCGAGAGTTTCACACAGTGTCCTTTGACAACCGACCGTGCCACTCTTATCAACCTGATGAAGGAGGTGCAGACCGACCTTATCGAGGACGGTACGGCCATAGGAAACGGACTCGCTACAGCGATTGCCAGAATGAAGGACTCCGATGCAAAGAGCAGGGTTGTCATTCTCCTTACGGACGGAGTGAACAACAGAGGTGAGATTTCACCGCAGATGGCGGCGGAAATCGCCAAGACCTACGGAGTCCGTGTATATACCATAGGCGTCGGCAAGGAAGGAATGGCTCCTTATCCGGTGATGACTCCGTGGGGCGTGGAGGTCCAGAATGTAAAGGTGGAGATAGATGAAAGGCTGCTTTCTGAAATAGCGGAATCCACTGGAGGCCGCTACTTCAGGGCTACAGACAATACGAAACTTGCTGAAATATACAGCGAGATCAATAAGATGGAAAAGGCGAGGACTACAGTCGACAGTTTCCCTATATACAAGGAACTGTTTGCTTCCTTTGCTCTTCTTGCGCTTGCCGCTCTTCTTCTTGAATTGTTGCTTAACTGGTTTGTAATAAGGAGGTTGCCATGATAAATTTTGCTAACGGACAGTATCTGCTTCTCCTTCTGCTCATTCCTTTTCTGTTTGCTCTTCAGGCCCTGGTCCTGAAACTCAGGAAGAGAAGGATCATGAAGTTCGGAGATGAAACTTTGGTAAACGCCATGATGCCTTCGTATTCAAGGGCAAAGGTGTGGGTCCGTCTATGTATGTTCTCGCTTGGATTCTTCTTTTTTGTGATAGGGCTTTCGCGTCCTCAGATAGGTGCGAAGTTGAAGGAGCATGAGACGAAAGGTGCAGAGATCATGATTGTTCTGGACGTCTCCAATTCGATGCTTGCCGAGGATTATTCACCAAACCGTCTGGAAAGAGCCAAACTTGCCATTTCCAGGCTCGTGGATAAACTGCGTGAGGACCGCATAGGACTTATAGTCTTTGCCGGAAACTCATTTGTGCAGTTGCCTGTCACCACCGATTACGTATCTGCGAAGATGTTTCTCAATTCCATTTCCACCGAGTCTGTACCTGTGCAGGGAACAGCCATCGGGGAGGCTATCAACACCGCAGTGAGGAGTTTCAGTGCGCAGAGTGAAAAGAGCAGGGCGGTGATTGTCATCACGGATGGAGAAAATCACGAGGATGATCCGGTCGAGGCAGCACGTCAGGCCGCTCAGATGGGGGTCAGGATATTCACTATCGGAGTAGGATCTCCGGAAGGAAAGCCCATACCGATGAACGGGGAACTTCTCAAGGACCGTGATGGAAATATAGTGGTTACAAGACTTGACGAAAAGGTGCTCAAGGATATCGCTGCGGAAGGCAACGGAGTATATGTACGTGCAGGAAACAGCGAGTTCGGACTCAATCCGATAATCGATGACATAAGGAAGATGGAGGATGAGAAGTACAGTTCGGTGGTCTTTGAGGAATATGACGAACAGTTCATGTATTTTCTTGCCATTGCATTGCTGTTCTTTGTGATAGAGATGCTGATAGGTGACAGAAGGTCCAAGAGGCATCTGTTTGAACGCTAAGGATATTGATATGAAGAAAGTTATATATATATTGCTGCTGACTCTTACCGCCTTGACGGTTTCGGCGCAGCCTGACAAGCGTGACGTGCGCAGGGGCAACCGTGACTATAAGAAGGAGAACTTCAAGGATGCGGAGATAGAGTACCGCAAGGGAATAGTAAAGGATTCCCTTTCCATTGCCGCAAACTATAATCTTGCGGCTGACCTTTTCCGTCAGGACAATCCGCAGGAGGCTCAGAAGGTCCTTGACAGGATAAGTGAAGTGGCGCCGGCGTCAGAACATGCCTCCGATTACTATTACAATCTCGGGGACGTGGCTATCGCAAATCAGGATTGGCAGAAGGCGGTGACTGCTTTTGAGGAGTCTCTGCTCAGGAATCCTTCCGATATGGATGCAAAGGAGAATTATATCTACGCAAAGAAGAAACTGGAGCAGCAACAGCAGCAACAGCAGCAGAACCAGGACAACCAGGATAATCAGGATAATCAGAACGACCGGAATCAGGACAATCAGCAGAACCAGGATCAGAATCAGGACCAGAACCAGAATCAGGATAACAATGATCGGAACCAGGATCAGCAGAATGACCGGAATCAGGACAATCAGAATAATGACAGTCAGGACCAGCAGCCCAAGATAACGCCGCAGGCGGCCCAGCAGATGCTTCAGGCCATTCAGGCAAAGGAGAAGGAGACCCAGGACAAGGTCAAGAAGGAGAAGGCTAAGGCATTGCAGTCCAGACAGAAGGAAATGAATTGGTAACAGAGGGATATGAAGAAACTTTTATTCACATTGCTTGCGGTGTTGTCCGCATCATTGATACATGCTCAGACTGACATCAAGGTTGAGGTGCATCGTGTAGTTGAGGTAGGTGAACAGTTCAATGTGACTTTCATCATAGAGGGAGAAAACAAGGTGACAGACTTTTCCTGGGAACCATCTTCTGATTTTCAGTTGCTTTGGGGTCCTCAGAAGGGACAGTCCTCCAGCGTACAGATAGTGAACGGCAATATGACCAAGTCCGTGCAGTCTACCTATACCTATATACTCAGGGCATCATCTGCCGGTAAGTTCACTATTCCGGCGGCTTCGGCAAAGGTCAAGAAAAACGAGATAACTTCCCGCCCGGTCACTGTCGAAGTGGTAGCACAGCAGGCTTCATCTTCTGCCGGAGCGGCATCGCAGCAGCAGTCCCAGTCCCAGCCTCAGCAGAGCAGGCAGACCGTAAATACCGGTGATGTGTTTCTGGTAATGTCCCTTGACCGGACCAATGTGGTGGTTGGCGAGCCTGTGATAGCGACTCTGAAACTTTATCAGAGAGTGAATATTGCAGGATTTGAAGGTGCTTCCTTCCCTTCGTTCAACGGGTTCTGGAGTCAGGAACTTGAGGCGCCTACAAATATCGAGTTTGCGCGTGAGGCATATGAAGGGCAGATCTACAATGCGGCACTTCTCAGAAAATTCGTTCTGATCCCTCAGCAGGCCGGTTCTGTGACGGTGGAACCTGCAGAACTTGTATGTCTTGTCAATATCAGGGTGTCTGCAGGCGGATCCAGCATATTCGACGGATTCTTCGATGATTACAGGACCATCAGACAGAAGGTCTCATCCAAGCCGGTCAGGGTGAACGTATCCGCCTTGCCGTCAGGTGCTCCTGCGTCGTTTGCGGGAGGTGTGGGTGATTTCACCGTTTCCGCAAGGCTCAGCAAGGATGTGGTCAAGACACATGAGGCCGCATCACTGATCGTGACGGTGTCGGGCAGAGGAAACGTCTCTCTTCTCGGTGCGCCGAAAGTGAATTTCCCTCCGGATATGGAGGTATATGATACCAAGATATCAGACCGTATAGACAAGGGTGGTCTTTCGGGAAGCAAGGTATATGAATTCCCGTTCATTCCGAGAAGTTACGGTGAGTTCACAATCGATCCTATAGATTACACATATTATGATGTGAACAAAAAGAAGTATGTGACTCTCCAGACCGGACCGCTTGAAATCACGGTTGAAAAAGGCAACGAGACCGAGTCCGGTCCTATGATCGTCTCGGGTGCGCTCAAGAAGGATGTGAGGAATCTTGGAAGTGATATCAGGTTCATCAATATGAAGGATCCAGGTCTGGTGGGTAAGGGAACCTTCTTCGTGGCGACACCTCTTTTCCTCGTTCTCTCCTGCCTGTTGGTCGTTCTTGCTCTGGCTTGCTATTTCATATTCAGAAAGATCGCTTCAAGACGCGCGGATATTGCAGGAACAAAGAACAGGAAGGCTACAAAGATGGCGATGAAGAGACTTCATCTCGCAGGTACCTTCCTTAAGCAGAACCTCTATACAGCGTTTTATGAGGAACTGCACAAGGCCCTCCTCGGATTCGTCTCGGATAAACTCAATATGCCTGTGGCGGAACTTTCCAGGGACAGGATCTCCGAATCTCTGGCGCAGAGGGGTGTTCCTGAGGATCTCATAGGAACATTTACTGATATCCTGGATGCATGCGAATTTGCGCGATATGCGCCTGATTCGGGAAATGAAGCCATGACGGCACATTACAATTCTGCGGTTGACACCATATCCTCAATTGACTCGACAATGAAATCAGCAAAATCTTCTTCGAAGTCAGCATATGCGGTGGTACTGTTCCTGCTGCTGGTTCCTGCTGCCGCCCATGCACAGAATGATGCCTATGTGGATTCCCTGTGGAATGCGGCGAACAATGCCTATGTGGAAGGCAGATGGGATGAGGCTGCTAAAGGATATGAAATGATTTCCGGTATGGGACTGGAGTCTGCCGTATTGTACTGTAACCTGGGAGACGCATATTTCAAGGCCGGCTCAATGGCCGATGCCATACTCAACTATGAACGTGCGTTGAAGATGGATCCGTCTTATGAGGATGCAAGATACAATCTTGACCTGGCAGGCGGAATGATACAGGACAGGATCGACCCTGTGCCTGAGTTCATTCTGGAGGTCTGGGCAAAGAAACTGTGCAGGATCATGGATTCGGATGCGTGGGCTGTGACTTTCATTGTACTTCTGGCACTGACCCTTGCCATGATTCTTCTGTTTATCCTTGCACCTTCTGCCGCGGGCCGCAGGACAGGCTTTTTCGTCGCGGTTGTCACCCTTATTCTTGCCGTTACCTCTCTTGTCTTCTCCATATGGCAGAAAAATGATTATATGAAGGCGGACAGTGCAATTGTAATGCGTCCTGTATCATCGGTGAAGAGTTCTCCTTCCTCCGAGTCCGCTCAGGATCTCTTTGTCCTTCACGAAGGTACCAAGGTCGAGACGCTTGACCAGGTCGGAACATGGACCAACATTGAACTTGCCGACGGCCGCCAGGGCTGGATAAGGACTTCAGATATCGAACATATTTAATAGCACAATACTATGAAACAATTATTTCTATCATTTTTTTGTCTGTTGACCATGTCTGCGGCATCATCGGCAGCGGAAATGCCGGATTGGCAGAATCCGAATGTGGTGGAACGAAACAGATGTCCTATGACTGCTACGTTCAGCACTGACGGCAACAGGCTGTCCCTTAACGGCGTATGGGACTTCAAATGGTATGAGACTCCGGATAAGAGGTCGAAGGATTTCTTCTCCAAGGAGTTTGATGCTTCCGGATGGGATCTTATGCCGGTACCGGGAATGTGGGAACTGAACGGTTATGGCGATCCTCTGTATGTGAACATCGGATATCCGTGGAGACCATGGTATAAGAGTGTTCCTCCTGTAGTTCCGGATCAGAGAAATCATGTCGGTCAGTATCGCAGGACCTTTGATATCGACCAGTCGTGGAACGGCAAGGATATCTTCCTGAACATCGGTTCTGCCACTTCAAACGTCAGGGTATGGGTGAACGGAAAGGAAGTAGGATATAGCGAGGACAGTAAACTTGCTGCTTGTTTCGATATCACGAAATATGTCAAGGCTGGAGAAAATCTTATCGCTCTGGAGGTGTTCAGATGGTGCGACGGATCATATCTTGAAGATCAGGATTTCTTCAGGTTCTCAGGTCTTGCCAGAGATACATATATATATTCAAGGGAAAAGAAGAGAATCGAGGATATAAATGTAGTGGCTTCCGCTGACGGAAAGGCTGATGTGAAGGTCTGGGTGTCGAAGGGAATCACCAAGGTTTCGATGGAGATTGTCGATGCATCAGGCAGAAGCGTGGCATCCGAAACAGTACCTGTAGAGCATAACGGCAGGGCAGATGCTCTTCTTCAGGTCCCTTCAGTGAAGCAGTGGACTGCAGAAACTCCGGATCTTTATACATTGAAGGTCGCGTCGTTCGACAAGAAGGGTCAGACTGAGTCGACATCAATAATGATAGGATTCAGGGACGTTGCCATTGAGGGTGGTCAGTTGCTCGTGAACGGCAAGCCTGTGCTCATCAAGGGCGCCGACAGACATGAGATCAACCCTTACAAGGGATATGTGGTCTCTGAGGCGGATATGGTCAAGGATATCCTTATCATGAAGCAGTTGAACATCAATGCAGTACGTACATGCCATTATCCGAACGACCCTCTCTGGTATTCTCTCTGTGACAAATACGGTCTTTATGTAGTCGATGAGGCGAACATAGAGTCACACGGTATGGGCTACGGTGACAAGACTCTTGCAAAGGACCCTCAGTTTGAAAAGGCTCATCTCACCAGAACAGCAAGAATGGTGAAGAGAGATTTCAACCATCCTTCAATCATCGTCTGGAGTCTTGGAAACGAGGCTGGAAACGGACCGAATTTCTATAAGGCATATGCTCAGGTGAAATCTATGGACTCTTCGCGTCCTGTTCAATATGAAAGGGCACAGCATGAATATAATACGGATATCTTCTGCCCTATGTATTATAACTATGGCGAATGTGAGAAGTATCTTGCAGGTAACCCGTCAAAGCCTCTGATCCAGTGCGAATATGCTCATGCGATGGGTAATTCCATGGGAGGACTGAAAGAGTACTGGGATCTGGTGAGGAAATATCCTTCATACCAGGGCGGATTCATATGGGATTTCGTGGATCAGGCACAGCGTTGGCCTGCAGATGTGGAAAAGACAGGTTCTGACCATATCTTCATTTTCGGCGGCGAGTTCAACGATCATGACCCGTCAGACAACTCATTCTGCTGCAACGGCATCATAGCGGCCGACCGTTCGCTCCATCCTCATGCGTATGAGGTGGCATACCAGTATCGCAATATCCACACAGCAGGAGCAGGAAAGTGGAACAAGGTGAGCGTATATAATGAGAATTTCTTCATAGACCTGTCACGCTACAGGATGGAATGGGATGTGGAGGTGGATGGCCGCAAGGTGCTTTCAGGAGTGGTCCCTTCGCTTGACGTGTCCCCTCAGAGCACCCGAGAGATTACTCTTGACTTTACTGCTGAAGATGTTCTATGTGCAGCCGGAGTAGACGACCTTATCGGATTCGACGTGTACCTGAATGTGAGATATGTTCTTAAACGTTCAGACAGCCTTCTTCCGGCCGGCAGTCAGGTGTCATATGATCAGATATGTCTGAATGAGGCAGACCTTCCTGTATTCGGAAACAAGTCTGGACTTCCAGCATATACTGCTGACGGTCAGAAACATACATTCTCCGGTTTTATGACATATGAGGGACCGGGCAGCGTTCGCGTCAGCCCTTGGACAGCAGTTTTCGATGCTGAGAAGGGTACGTTGACAAGTTATCTCATAGGAGAAACGGAAATGGTTTCAGAGCCTTTGATGCCATGTTTCGGAAGGGCTGTGACAGAAAATGACCTTGGTGCAGGTCTGGAGAAGAAACTTCGCGGATGGCTTTATCCTGATTTCAAGGTGGAGTCTTTCGATGTCGCTCAGAAAGACGGCTGCTTCAATGTTTCGGTGAAGTATTCTCCGATAGATGTAAGATGGGGCGGTGGAGAAGAAGGACGCTTCGCTTCTGTAGGAGTTTCCTTCAATATATATCAGGACGGAACCATAGAAGGTGTCGAGAGCCTTTCGGATGCAGGCAATCTTGCCGAGGCCGCAATGCTCCCGAGATTCGGAATGGAGTTCGCTATGCCCGGTGAATGCTCTGTGCTGGAATTTTTTGGAATGGGACCGTTCGAGAACTATTCGGACCGCAACAGTTCAGCCCTTGTGGGACATTATGTCCAGAGAGTTGAAGACCAATATCATTGGGGCTATGCCCGTCCTCAGGAGTCGGGAACCAAGACCGGACTCAGATGGATGAAGGTGACAGACGATAATGGTACAGGACTTATGATAAGGTCCGATGTCAAGTTCTCTGCATCTGCACTTCCTCTTTCACGCAGACATATCGACCTTTCTCTGACCGGAGGCGGAAGAAGCGACGGCGGAGACCAGCGTCATTCTCTTGAACTCAAGAAGATTGCCTGCGAGAATGTCCGTAGTACAGGAAAGACATATGTCAACTTCGACCTCAGGCAGATGGGACTCGGATGTGTGGATTCATGGGGCGCATGGCCTATCGAAGACTATCTCATCCCGGCAGGGGAGATGGAGTTCCGGTTTATGATTTCTCCGGTGAATAACTGATAGACAGCACCTGCAGTAAAGAAAATCGAGGAAGATTCCCATGCGGGAGTCTTCCTCGATCTTTATGATTGTGTGTAACTGTTACCAGCGGTTGAGCGGCATTCCGGCAGTCTTCATGCTTACCTGTCTGCGTACGTTTGCAAGCACTTCTTCATATGCTTCACGTCCTTCTTCGCTCTTGCCTGCGATAAGGTCAAGATTTGCAGCGGCATTTGCCAGAACCTGGTCAATAAGACCTACGATGAAGTCCATATCCTTCTCCACAAATCCTCTCGAAGTGATGGCAGGAGTTCCTACACGTATTCCTGAGGTCTGGAACGGAGTGCGTGAGTCGAACGGCACCATGTTCTTGTTGACTGTGATGTCTGCCTTTCCGAGTTCCTTCTCTGCCACCTTTCCTGTCAGTTCAGGGAACTTTGTGCGGAGGTCGATGAGCATGAGGTGGTTGTCTGTACCGCCTGAAACGATCTTATATCCTCTTGATACGAATGCTTCTGCCATTGCTGTGGCATTCGCTACGACAAGTTTCTGATATTCCTTGAATTCAGGCTGCAGAGCCTCGTAGAATGATACTGCCTTCGCTGCGATGCAGTGCTCCAGAGGACCACCCTGAACGCCGGGGAAAACGCTCGAGTTGAGTATCTGGGACATCTTCTTCACCACGCCCTTTGGAGTTGTCAGACCCCATGGGTTGTCGAAATCCTTTCCTATGAGGATGATACCGCCACGTGGACCGCGGAGGGTCTTGTGTGTGGTAGAAGTAACTATATGTGCATATTTTACAGGGTTGCTCAGAAGTCCTGCAGCGATAAGTCCTGCAGTGTGTGCCATGTCGATCCAGAGGATCGCTCCCACCTTGTCTGCGATCTCACGCATTCTTGCGTAATCCCATTCCCTTGAATATGCCGATGCACCTCCGATGATGAGTTTCGGCCTGTATTCCAAAGCCCTTTCCTCCATCTGTGCATAGTCAATCATTCCTGTACTTTCGTTAAGGCCGTAAGCCACGGCGTTGTAGATGATGCCTGACATGTTTACCGGCGAGCCGTGGGTGAGATGTCCTCCGTGAGCGAGGTCAAGTCCCATGAATGTATCGCCAGGCTTGAGGCATGCCATCATCACAGCCATGTTTGCCTGAGCACCCGAGTGCGGCTGCACATTGGCGTATTCTGCCTCGAACAGTTCACACAGGCGGTCGATCGCCAACTGCTCGATCTGGTCCACAACCTCACATCCGCCATAGTATCTTGCTCCAGGGTAACCCTCTGCATATTTGTTTGTGCAGATGGAACCGAGTGCCTCGAGAACCTGCTTCGTAACATAGTTCTCAGACGCGATGAGTTCGATACCTGTCGTCTGTCTGTCCTCTTCCTGTTTGATTAGATTGAAAATCTGTAAATCCTGTTTCATAAGTCCGTCTTTAAATCGGCTGCAAAATTACTCTTTTTTTTCTTTTTTACGAAACCTATGATGTTTTTGCGGAAATATCTGAACACTTTCCTATCTTTGTAAGGATGTATCACTGAATATGGGCAACAGAAAACTCCTTAACATAGAATTGGGCAGGGTCTCTGCCAGCGAGTACAAGGAACTTCCCGAGTCCGGCATCGTGCTGGTTCTGGATAATATCCGCAGTGCTCACAATGTGGGTTCTGCATTCAGGAGTGCGGATTCATTCAAGGTCGACAAGGTCTATCTCTGCGGAATATGCGCGGTCCCACCGTCCGCTGAAATCCATAAGTCGGCACTTGGTGCGGAGGACAGTGTGGAGTGGGAACATGTTGCTGACACGATGGAGGCGATATCCCGTCTCAAGTCTGAAGGTTATCTCGTGGCGAGTGCCGAACAGACTGTGGACTCTGTGATGCTGGACACTTTCGTGCCTTCAAAGGACAGGAAATATGCTCTTGTGTTCGGCAATGAAGTGTCCGGAGTGCGTCAGGATGTGGTGGATGCGTCGGATATGGTTCTGGAGATACCGCAATACGGAACAAAACATTCTCTGAATGTATCTGTAAGCGTAGGCGTGCTCCTGTGGCATTTCCGTCTGAACAGATGACGGTATTATAACGGTAGAACAACGATTAAACTTCAACAATATGAAAAAGATCATGATTCTCGCGGCCTTCTGCGCCGCACTGGCATCCTGCTGCTCCAAGAGCGCTGTCACATTGTTTCCTGCTTCTGATTTTGAGACAGAGGTGGACGGAAAGAAGGTTTCCCTGTATACTCTCAAGGCGGGTGACCTTGTAATGCAGGTCACTAATTTCGGTGGTCGTGTCGTTTCCCTGTGGGCACCGGACAAGGACGGAAATTATGACGATATAGTTCTCGGTTACAACAACATTGACAGTTATGTGAACAACACCGGCGAGCGTTTCCTCGGAGCCGTAGTCGGTCCTTATGCAAACCGTATCGCTGGCGGAACCTATACTATAGGGGAGGAAACCTACAACTTCCCGCAGAACAACAACGGACAGACTCTCCATGGTGGTCTGAACGGACTTGACATGGTGGTTTGGGATGTCGTTTCCGCAGATGAAACTTCAATAGTACTTTCCTATATGCATGCGGACGGTCAGGAAGGTATGCCTGGAAACCTTGAGATAAAGATGACATATTCCCTCACTCCTGACAATGAGTTCAAGGTAAGTTATCTGGCTACGACAGACAAGGCTACCCATGTGAATATCTCCCATCATTCGTTCTTCAACCTCAAGGGAGAAGGAAACGGTACAGTCAATGACAATATCCTCTATATCAACGCGTCCAGGACTACTCCTGTGGACCAGTTCCTCATTCCTAGCGGTGAGATCGCAGACGTGACAGGCACTCCTTTCGATTTCCGTACACCAAAGGCTATCGGTCAGGATCTCGAGGTTGAGGATCAGCAACTTGCAAACGGAGGCGGATATGACCACAACTGGGTGCTTGACCGCAAGAGCGAGGGTGAACTTGAACTTGCAGCATCCGTATATGAGCCTGCATCAGGACGTTATATGGAGGTGTGGACGGATCAGCCGGCACTCCAGTTCTATGGCGGAAACTTCTTTGACGGAACCACCTGCGGTAAATATGGCAAGCCTCTCGGTTATCGTGAGTCTCTCGCACTCGAGACTCAGAAGTATCCGGATACGCCAAATCATCCGCACTTTCCGTCGACTCTTCTGAATCCTGGTGAGGAATATACTCATCAGTGTGTGTACAGGATAGGTACGAAATAATGTCAGTTTGACTTCAGAATATGACAGAATGTCAGTCTTTCGGGGCTGGCATTTTGTTTGTCCTTCTCTTGTCATCTCGAACAGGTTGTCACCTCGACCCATCGGGGTTGTCACCTCGCGCATTCGAGGTTGTCATCTCGAGCATTCGGGATTGTCATCTCGAGCGAGCGCAGCGAGTCGAGAGATCTGAAACGAAAATTTAATACTATTGATATGATAAGACCATTAGCAGACAGAGTTGTCATCGAGCCGAAAGCGGCCGAGACACAGACAGCATCAGGACTTTATATTCCTGACACAGCAAAGGAAAAACCTCAGCAGGGAACAGTCGTTGCGGCTGGTCCGGGCAAGAAGGACGAACCTATGGAAGTAAAGGTAGGTGATGTAGTCATCTATGGAAAATATTCAGGTACGGAGGTATCTGTGGATGGAAAGGATTACCTCATAATGAAACAGTCAGATATTTTAGCAGTATTGTAATATGGCAAAGGAAATCAAATTCAACATAGACGCCCGCACCCAGATGAAGGAAGGTGCGGATGCACTCGCGGATGCAGTGAAGGTCACACTTGGACCTAAAGGTCGCAATGTGGTGATTGATAAGAAGTTCGGTGCGCCTCAGGTGACCAAGGACGGCGTAACTGTGGCAAAGGAGATCGAACTCGAGGACAGATTCGCTAACATGGGAGCACAGATGGTGAAGGAAGTCGCTTCCAAGACCAACGAGCAGGCCGGTGACGGTACTACGACCGCTACAGTTCTCGCTCAGGCCATCATCAACGTAGGTCTCAAGAATGTGACTGCAGGTGCAAACCCTATGGACCTCAAGAGAGGTATCGACAAGGCGGTTGCCGCTGTGGTTGAGAGTCTCAGGGAGCAGAGCCAGGAAGTAGGAGAGGACTATGCGAAGATAGAGCAGGTGGGAACCATCTCGGCCAACAATGACAACTATATCGGAAAACTCATCGCTGACGCCATGTCAAAGGTGAAGAAGGACGGAGTGATCACAGTTGAAGAGGCCAAGGGAACCGATACGGAGGTGAAGGTCGTGGAAGGAATGCAGTTCGACAGAGGATATATCTCTCCATATTTCATGACAAACGGTGACAAGATGGAAGCCGTTCTAGATACTCCATATATCCTCCTGACAGACAAGAAGGTTTCCACCATGAAGGATCTTCTTCCGGTTCTCGAGCCTATCGCGCGTGAAGGAAAGTCTCTTCTTATCGTTGCTGAAGATGTTGATGGAGAGGCACTTACTACTCTCGTGGTGAATAAACTCCGTGGCACATTGAAGATTGCTGCAGTCAAGGCTCCAGGCTTCGGTGACCGTCGCAAGGAGATGCTTCAGGACATCGCTGTACTTACAGGCGGTATGGTCATCTCGGAGGAAAGAGGCTTTACTCTTGAGAACACCACCCTCGACATGCTCGGAAAGGCTGAAAAGGTGGTTGTTACAAAGGACAATACCACGGTTGTGAACGGAGCGGGTGCTGCAGAAGCCATCGCTGAGCGCGCCGACCTGATCCGCAAGCAGATCGAGACAACAAATTCAGACTATGACCGTGAGAAACTCCAGGAGCGTCTCGGTAAACTCGCAGGCGGAGTTGCAGTCCTTTACGTAGGTGCTGCCACAGAGGTGGAGATGAAGGAAAAGAAGGACAGGGTGGAGGATGCACTCAGCGCAACCCGAGCAGCGGTCGAGGAAGGTATCGTACCTGGTGGTGGAGTAGCATATATCCGTGCTTCCCAGGCACTTGCAGGACTCAAGGGTGTGAACGAGGATGAGACTACAGGTATCCATATCGTGGCTCGTGCCATCGAGGAGCCTCTTCGTCAGATTGCAGCAAATGCAGGCGTGGAAGGCAGCGTGATCATCAACAAGATACGCGAAGGCAAGGGTGATTTCGGTTACAATGCCCGCACAGACGAGTATGTGAACATGTTCGAGGCAGGAGTGATCGATCCTACAAAGGTGTCACGTGTCGCTCTCGAGAATGCCGCTTCAGTTGCAGGCATGTTCCTCACCACAGAATGCGCCATCGTAGATATTCCTGAACCTGCAGCACCGGCAATGCCGGCACCGGGCGGAATGATGTAATCCCGACATAGAGGTCGAGCCTTATAGGAAACGCGGTTCCTCCGGACGGGGGAACCGCGTTTGCTGTATGGATCCGATAATCGTGTTTCAATTCGGAACAGACTGTCAATCAGTCTGTCACCCCGTCCCTCAGTTCCGGATACTGGTCCTGGACGGGTCTTGTGCCCTCGGTGTTGTTGACAATCGCAAGGTTCGTGTTTGTCTCCGCTGTGGAGAAGCGCATGAGCCACCACCCGTCGTCTGCCGGCATGTTGAAGCGGAATGCTGCAGGGAAATTGCTGGTAGAGACATCGTGGAAGCGCACAAGGGGCTTTCCGAGTCTGCGTGTGTCAGGGTTTGAGAATCCTTCTCCCCATAGTTCGACCCTTCGTTGGAACCATATCTCGTCCTCAAGTGACCTGCCCGATGCGTCTGCGGTATATGACGGGTCACGATATGCCCTTATGAAATCTTCAAGTATCTGTCTGCCGAGGTCCCTCTGTCCGCTTCTGACATATCCTTCCGCCTGGATGAGGATCATCTCCTCCACTCTCATGAACGGCCAGTCTTCGTCATTGTTTGTGCCTCCGACTGTGTTCATTCCGAACTTTACATTGGTATATGGCAGGAAAGGGAGTTTCACATTCTCGATTTCCAGTGTGGATATGTCCCTTCCGCTTACCCCGTTCCAGGAGATTTTATCAAGAAGAGGAGAATCAAGGTTTTCGTCGACCCACCAGCCCTTGCGTACATCCGAATCGGGAATCTTGTCATACAGAAGATTGTTGATGCAGGAATATACCTGAGTTCCGGCAGAGTATCCGTCTCCTGAAAAGGACCTTATCCACGCGCTTGCAGTCGCGTATGGGTTGGTGAGGGCCACGTCGGTGGTCATGTCATATCCCCATATCCAGTTGTGTTCGTTCAGATTATAGAAAGACGGTCTGGAGACTTCCTCCATACCGGCAGGGGTATAGCCTTCTGCTGCAGCAGCGGCATCGGATGCAGCCTCTGCCCATTTGCCCATGTACAGGTTGGCTCTTGCGCGAAGCCCATATGCCGTCTGCCTGTCGATTCTGCTTTTGTCAGTTCTGACATATCCGTCCAGATTTTCTATCGCAAAGTTGAGGTCGCTTAGGATAAGGTCATATATCTGTGCGAGGGAGGCGCGAGGGTTTTCGGTGAAGTTGACGGTCTTCTCTGTCACGATCGGCACACAAGGAAGGTCCGACGACGTTTCGTATCTGAACTGGAAATACGGAGCAAGATTAAGATATGAAAACGCCCTTATGGCATGTGCCTGAGCCAGTTTGTATATTGTCTCCTTGTCGCTGCTACCTGCGTCATATGTGCTTATTATCTCATTTGCTGCGGCGATTTCGTTGTATGGAGCGGCATATCTGATGTAAGGATTGGCATAGTCTCCGTTGCGGGAAGTAAGTGTTCCGCATGTTGAGAACCAGTTGTAGCCGCTGTTGGCGGTCACTATATCGGCTGCCTCGAGGTCTCCGGAAAACGCTATCATTATGAAACCGAAATCGTCCGGTCTGCCGTTACTGCCACCTCCGTAGACACTTACGGGCGCCCCCAGTTTTGTGTACATTCCGTTGAATGGGGCATTTCCCCTGTCGGGTGCATATTCGTTTGCAGTTCTGACCTGTGAGGCCAACAGAGTCCCGCCCTGAGGAGCAAGGGAGTCAAAGCCGGCGCAGGATGCCAGAAACATCGTTGCTGACATTATTGTATATATTGTCTTCATTGTAGTTCGTTTTATATCTGCATTCTAAAATGTCAGGGTGAGTCCTCCTGTGAGTGTCCTCATGGCGGAGTACGATCCGCTGTTCAGTCCTGAACCTGATGTGAACGAGCCGAGTCCTATGGAGTAGCGGGGATCGACTCCACGGCGTGCCGATGCCACGGCAAGGTTGTCTGCTGTAAAGTATACTCTCAGACCTGCGATGCGTAACTTCTCCATCCATCTCTCAGGGAAGGTATATCCTACTGTCACATTGTTGATGCTCAGGTAGTCCGAACTGATGAGGAACCTGTCCACGGCACTTTGTCCCACGCTTGTGTCTCCGTCAAGTCTCGGGATGTCGGAGTCCCTGTTTTCCGCGCTCCATGAGTCCAGAACATCCTTGTGCCATGCCGATCCCACTGAAGAGTCGGTGTGCATCAGTGACTGGTAGGTTCCGTCGTAGTATCGTCCTCCGAGTTGGAAGGAGAACTGGGCGGACAGATCAAAGCCGTAGATGCGGAGAGACGTGCCGAATCCTCCGTACAGTTTCGGAAGGACCGAACCGCATTCAAACTGTTCTGCATCTGCAAAGACGTCGGTGGTGTTCATTTTTCCATCATCGTCCGTGTAGTAGTACAGGGCTTTTCCGCTTTCAGGGTCGACTCCTGCGTATCTGTACATATATGCCTCATACAGAGAACCTCCCACCTTGTATATGTAGTTGCCTCCGCGTATGCCTTCTTCAGATACGCTTGAGTCAAGGCTCAGGATTTCGTTATGGTAGTGGCTCATGTTCAGATTCCACGACCAGCGGATATTTCGGGTGCTGAATATGTCTCCGTAGAGGGAAGCCTCGAAACCTCTGTTGAGGACGGAACCCACATTTACAGGATAGTAGCCCGTCGGATTTCCAGATGAAAGAGGGACATCCTTGCTGTAGAGGAGGTCAACAGTCTTGCGGGAGAAATATTCAATGCTTCCGTTGAGGCTGCTCTCGAGCAGTTCGAAGTCAACTCCCAGATTGAATGACTGCGACGATTCCCATGTGAGGTCCTTGTTTCCCTTGTATGCGAGCGTAAGGGAGTATTCTCCGGTTTCCTCATTATATGAATGGGTATAATTGTCGGAATACGGATAATATTTTCTTGCATATGAGGCGTTCGGATACAGGTCGTCGTTTCCCTGGACACCCCAACTGACCTTCAGTTTGAGCATGCTGATCCAATATGCTTCCTGCATGAAAGGTTCGTTGCTTATGAGCCACGCCGCTCCGATGCTTCCGAAGTTGCCCCAACGGTTCCCTTCGGCAAACCTTGATGATGCATCTCTGCGGTATGATCCGCTCAGGAAATATCTCTCTGCAAAATTGTACTGTACTCTACCAAGAAAACCCTGAGTGACATAGTCTGTCGTGTAGGAGGATGTCTTCTTTCCTTTCGTGCCGTCAGCATTGCCAAGTTCTCCGATGAACGGGTCGTACAGACGCTCATTCTGACCTTCAAGACTCTGTATCTTGAGTTTGTACAGTTCATATCCTGCGAGGACGTCGAGATTATGAAGAGTTCCCCTGAAGTCGGTCTTGTACTCTGAGAGCAACTGTGAGTTCACTGCAAAATATCTGTCATGCGAGACGTAGGTCTGTCCGTCAACGGATGAGGCACTTCCGAACTGACTGTAGAGAGCATTGTATCTGCTGTTCTCATTCATAAGGCCTGCATTTGCGCTTACCGACAGGCCTTTCAGCGGAGTCACCACAAGTCCGATCTTTCCGGATACCATGTCGGTATAGTTTCTTTTACGGTTCACCTCGTTGTCTCTTACGGCGTTGCCCACTATGTTTGGACGGATGAAGTTGGTCTGATTGGCATCATATACCTTCATCCCGTTTTCATACTTTATGCTTCCGTCCGCATTCCTGACATATAGAGGATATATCGGACCCATGTTGTTGGTTATATAGAACACGTTGGAGGAAGATCCGAAGGTATCCGAATAGGATGCTGTCTGCGAATCGGTATGTGTGTAACTGATGTTTGAAAGCATCTTGAGCCACTTTCTGGCCTGATAGTCGGCATTTACGCGGGCTGTGTATCTTTTGAATCCGGAGTTGTTCACGATGCCTCCGTCGTCGAGATAGCCGGCACTTCCGTAGTAACTGAACTTGTCCTTGGTTCCGCTTACCGAGAAATTATATTCCTGACGGAAGGAATTGCGGAAGGTCTCCTTGTACCAGTCGTCAGGCTTATAATAATATTCGCCGTCCGAGTATCCCAGTGTGGCCTTGGGATTTAGCGTGAAGTCCTTTCCTATGAATGGCTCGCCTTCTGGAACTGTAAATACCCGGTAACCAAGTCCTCCGTTGTTCTGGTCGAAGAGAGTGGCGTCTGCAAAGGCATAGGCTTCTTCCGCTGTCTTGCCTGCATAGACCTGAGAGTTGTACATCATCCTGTAATGTGTCTCGTAATATTGTGCAGGATCGTCGATTACGTCATATTGAGGGATGAGCCTGGAGTTGGAGCCCCATCTGGCGTCGAACTTTATCACTGCGTCCTGGCCTCTTGCCCTTTTGGTCGTTATGAGGACGACTCCGTTTGCTCCTCGTGCTCCATATATTGCACTTGCAGCGGCGTCCTTTAGAATTGACATCGATTCCACATCGTTAGGATTGATGTCAGAAATGGAACCGTCGAACGGCATACCGTCAACGATGTAGAGAGGGGAGTTGCTGGCACTCATTGAACCGATTCCTCTGATCCGGATGGTGGCACCACCTGATGCAGGGTCGCCCGATGAGGATATCACCTGCACTCCTGGAGCGGTTCCGGCAAGGGCGCTTGTCACATCGCTTATAGCCCTCTCCGCTATCTGTTCTGTTCCCACCATTGCGGCAGAACCTGTGAAGGAACTTCTGGTGGCAGTTCCATATGCCACCACAATGGTTTCGTCGATGAACTCGGAGTCCGGGTGAAGTTCCACGTCGATAGTTCCGCTTGATGCCACAGTGACCTCAGTGTTCCTGTATCCGATGGATGAAAACACCAGTTTGCCGTCGAATGGGACGGAGATGGAATAATGTCCCTCGTTGTCGGAACTGACTCCGATCTGTGTCCCGTCCAGATATACAGAGGCGTATGGGACGGGCTCTCCTGTAGATGCATCGGTAATGTTTCCCGAGACGGAAATGTTCTGCGCCATAGCAGCAGAACACATCAGTGCTGCAATCAGAATGCAGCCTAATTTCTGGATTGAAAGCATCTTGATGAATGTTTAGTTAAACCACAAATACTTGTCGTCAGTCCTTTCCGACTGTCCGACCATCCGGTCAGGTTGCTAATAAACATTGATCAATGCTTTGGCCATAAACACTTATTGTGCCATAATAAAAAGTGGTGACCCGTTCGGACCACCACTTTTTCTGCTATAAGAAAACCCTAAAAGGGAAGGATTCTTTATGAAAGTTTGTTGATGTAAACTGCGATACCGCTCTTGAGGTTTGCAGCCTTGTTCTTGTGAATAACACCGATCTTAGCGAGTTTGTCGATCATAGCGTAAACCTTTGGTGCGTTAGTCTCGGCTGCTGCCTTGTCGGTTGTGTTGCGGATCGCACGGATTGCGTTCCTCGTAGTCTTTGCATAATACTTGTTATGCAATCTGCGCCTTTCGCTCTGACGATAGCGCTTGTCTGCTGAAGCGTGATTTGCCATTGTTTTTATTTTTTATATTTCTTGTAGTCGGTAGGGGAATCGAACCCCTCTTGCAAGAATGAAAATCTTGAGTCCTAACCGATAGACGAACCGACCAAACTGACCACTTTTTTACAAATGGGAGTGCAAAGGTAAGAAAAGTTTTTAAATTGACAAAATATTTTTTAATCTTTCTTCCATTCAAATGAATAAAGTACAGATTCTACCTGCTTCAGATAGTTTTTCTTATCGTATTTCGGCGCATATACAAATGCCTGAAGCATAATCATATACTCTCCGTCCGGAGTGTAGAATGCATGGGTGACGAACGGACCGCCCATATAATCGTTATGAACTTCCCAGAGTCCTCTCAATTCTGCAAATTCGTGTGCTCCGTATTTTTTGTACTGTACCGACGGGGCGATGACCGGACTGATTATCATATAAGTGTTCTCAAACATTCCCGGCACATTTTCCATCATCATCATGCTCTGGCTGTTCACAAGGTTTGACGGACTCATCATGTCTTCTCCCTTGACCACAGGATATTTATATACGAGTATGCTCTGGTCTGTGAACTGGGTGCTGTATGTGATCCATATGAAATCGTCTGTACTCTTCTTGAGTTTGTATCCGGATGGGAAATGAGGTGAACCACCGGTCATGGCAGTCACTACGGGAGCAAGTGAGAGTTCTTCATATTTCTTTGTGTTTGCAATAACCCTTGCTCTTTCCGCCTGTTCGATCACAGCCTTGATCTTCATGCTGTTTTCCTTGAAGATTTCGATTGCGGATTCCTCTGTCGGGGCATTCAGGCGGATTACGCATTGCGGCGCAGCCCATACGTCATTTCTATAGATGACTCCCGGTTCGGTTACATCTGTGCTTATATTTGCTACGATTATGTTCCTGTGAAGTTGGAACATGCTGGTGAAGCCGCCGGGAGCCACATTCACGAGGTCGTACATAGGTTCTCTCTGAGGCAGGAAGGGAAAATCGCATGCGAGAGAGTCCCTGAGGACATTGCCGAGAGCGCCCTCCCAGTCTCCCTTGTTGATGACCACAATGACTTCGCCCGGTTTTCCGCTTATGTTTGGAAGCAGGGCTTTCCTTCTTTTCTGTTCGTTGCAGGAGATTGCGCACAGTGCCATCAGGGCAAAAGCGGCATATGTCAGGAATCTTTTCATGTTATGTTGATTTATAAGTGTCGTACTATCTGAAAAACCTTGCAATATCGTTGCCGAAGGCCAGGAACATCAGGGCGAAAATCAGGACCATGCCTATTATCTGTGTCACATACAGGAATTTGTCGCTCGGTTTCCTTCCGGTAATTATTTCGTAGATGGTAAACAGGATGTGGCCGCCGTCAAGTGCAGGGATAGGTATCAGGTTCATCACGCCCAGCATCACCGAAAGCAAGGCGAGTATATTCAGGAAACTGTACCAGTCCCATGAAGAAGGGAATATCTGCCCGATCGCAATGAAACTGCCCACGGACTTGTATGCCTCCGTACTTGGGGTCGCCACGAGTTTCAGGTCCTTCAGATATCCGCCGATAGTGGAGAATGTCTTGCGGAATCCGGCCGGAATGGCACTGAGGACTGAATATTCCTTCCTCTGGAGTTCCGGTTGCTCGAGGAATATGCCCAGTTTTCCTGTGGTGTCCACCTGAAGCGGCACGCTCAATGTGTCTGCACCTCTGACGATATCTGCAATCACCGTGTCTCCTGCATGAGCCTTGAGTACAGGCCATGCGTCCTGGACAAATTCGGTGTTTTCCGATGCCATGCGCACCAGGCGGTCTCCGGCCATCAGACCGGCATCGCGGTTTGGAGATTCTGCAGAAACTTCCTTGACCACGAAAGGTGTGGCAAGATCGAACATGCCGGGGCTTTTAAGCACATCTCCCAGCATGGTGTGGTCGATATATATGTCAAGCGTGTCTCCGTCTCTGAGCACGGTTGCCTTCTTTGCCATTTCTCTGGCGAGGTCTGCCTGGAGCATCCAGAAACTTTCAGGTATATACCCGTCGAAACTGATTATGTGGTCTCCGTTGCGGAAGCCCATGTCGCTTGCAAGTTGGTTCACATATATCTGTTTTCCCTCATTGCTCAGATACGCCTCGCCCCATCTGGCCAGTATTCCGGAATATACGCCGATTGCAAGGATGAAATTGAAGAGCACTCCTCCGGCCATGACGAAAAGTCTCTGCCATGCCGGCTTTGTGCGGAATTCCCACGGCTGCGGCTCGCCCTTGAGTTGCTCTGTGTCCATTGACTCGTCAATCATCCCGCACACCTTGCAGTATCCGCCGAGAGGCAGCCATCCTATGCCGTATTCGGTTTCCCACTGTGCTGCCTTCGGGCATATTTTCACAAACCACTTGCTTCTGGTGCTGAACAGCCTGAATCCGCCTGCGTCAAAGAAAAGGAAGAACTTGTCCACACGAATGCCGAATATCTTCGCGAAGACGAAATGGCCGAATTCATGAATAAGTACCAGTATTCCAAGCGCCAGTATCACCTGGAGCGTCTTTATCAATGCTATCATCTATCTTGAAATTTTATCAATGATTGTCCTGGCCGAAGCGAATGCGTTGTCGTTGGTGCGGAATATGGACTCAATGTCAGGTCTGGCTATATATTCAACCTCCTCCATGCATCTGCGTACGGTGTCCGTTATGTCGTAGAAGCCTATCCTGTCCTGCAGGAATGCCGCTACAGCCGCTTCGTTTGCCGCGTTCATTATGCACGGCATGTTTCCTCCCTTGCGCAGGGCCTCATAAGCGAGGGTAAGGGCCGGGAATTTCTCCATGTCCGGCGCAGCGAAGGAAATCTGTCCCAAAGCGGCAAAATCAAGTTTCCTGTTATTCAGAGGAAGACGTTCAGGATAACTGAAAGCAAACTGGATGGCCTCCCGCATGTCGGGGTGCCCCATCTGCGCTATTACGGATCCGTCGGCATATTCCACCATCGAGTGTATGATTGATTCGGGGTGGACCACCACATTTATCTTTTCTCCCGGAGTGCCGAAAAGCCACCTTGCCTCGATTATTTCCAGTCCCTTGTTCATCATTGTGGCGGAATCTATGGTGATCTTGCTTCCCATGTTCCAGTTCGGGTGATTCAGAGCCTGGGCCTTTGTCGCCTCGGATATCTCCTTTCTGCTCCATTTGCGGAACGGTCCGCCTGAAGCGGTGAGATGGATCTTCTCAATCTCCGCACCGGCACTTCCCATAAGGCATTGGAATATGGCTGAATGTTCCGAGTCGACCGGCAATATGCGGGCGCGGTGTTCTGCTGCGAGGTCCATTACAATCTGACCTGCCGCCACAAGTGTCTCCTTGTTTGCAAGGGCGATGGTCTTGCCGGCCTTTACCGCTGCTATGGTTGATTCCAGACCGCTGAAGCCGACCATTGATGTGAGTACGATGTCGATGTTGTCGCTTCCTACCAGATCACATACGGATTTCATCCCGGCAAATACCTTTATATAATGCGGCTGAAGAGCATCGGCCACTTCGCGATATCTGTCTTCATTGCATATCACCACGTTGTTCGCATCAAACTCGATGGCCTGTCTTATCAGCAGGTCTGAACTGTTGTTTGCGGTGAGAAGTTCCACTTCAAAGAGGTCACGGTGCTGGCTTATTACATCCAGTGCCTGCCTTCCTATCGATCCTGTAGAGCCAAGTATCGCTATTCGTCTTTTTCCCATTCTAGAAATTGATGTATTTTGCAGGGTCTACTGCTTCCCCTTTATGCCAAAGTTCGAAATGGAGGTGAGTGCCTGTGCTGAGGTCTCCTGTGTTGCCTACAAGGGCTATCGGAGATCCTGCACTGACCTTGTCTCCGGTTTTCTTAAGTATCTTTTCGTTGTGCCTGTATATGGAGATGATGTCTCCGTCGTGCTGTATCTTGATGGTGTAGCCCGATTCGTTGTTCCACTCTGCGCTTATCACCGTGCCGTCGAGAGTGGCCTTGACTACAGAACCTTCAGGGGCTGCGATGTCTATGAACGGATGTCCTGCAGGGTTGTATGCCTGGGATATGACGCCCTTGAGAGGACAGAAGAAGTGCCTTCCCTCGATGGGAAGATTGCGTTTGTCCCTGCCTGCAGAAATGCCGAACTGTTCCTCTTCCTTGACCTTTTCCCTGAGAATGGAATCCTTTCTCTGGATTTCCGCGAAGTCGGCGTCTTCCGATATCGAGTTCATTCCGATGTTCACGATGCTGTCTATCCGTATCGGGTCCATTCCTTCCATCACCCTCTTGAGGTTTTCCGAATACAGTCCCCATTTGTAGATGACGGTTTCGAGAGAATCGATGGTGATGGCGTTCTGGATGGCCGCTCTCTTGGATCTGGCATCCGGATATCCGGGGATGAATGTCCTGACAGGAGTGAACGCTATGATGGAGAAGACAATCGCGCTGATGGTGACCAGAAATGTCACTATCGCCACGAAGAAACTTGTCTTGGTGAAATGGACGGTCACCAACTGCTTGTGGGATATGTCATCTATTATGGCAAGTCTGAAATTGCTTGTCTTATGTTCCCTGTTGCTTTTGCTCATATCTGCATTTTTACTAACTTTGCACCCCATGGACAGGATAATCGGCATAGACTATGGACGCAAGAGAGTGGGTGTCGCAGTGAGCGATCCGCTCGGAATTTTCGCGTCTGCCCTTGAAACGGTACATTCTGCAAAGATAATAGAATATCTCAAAAAATACGCTGAAAATGAGAATGTAGTGCGTTTCGTGGTGGGCTATCCCATCAATATGAACGGTGCGCCGTCCGAAGCGGCAAAAGACATAGATGTTTTTCTCAAATGTCTTGCAAAGGCTTTTCCTGAAATTCCCGTGACACTTGAGGATGAGCGTTTTACGTCGGTTCTTGCCCATAGGGCGATGATAGACGGCGGCATGAAGAAGCAGGACAGGATGAAGAAGGAGTCTGTGGATAAGATCAGTGCCGCCATCATTCTCCAGTCCTACCTTGACAGAGCGAAGTGAATGGAGAAATCTGTAAAGCAAAAATAATGAAACTATGATATTGCCAATCTATTTATATGGGGCACAGGTGCTCCGAAACGAAAACAAGGAGGCTGACCTGAACGACAAGGAGGCGCTTCTCAGACTCATCGAGGATATGAAGGAAACCCTCAAGGTCGCTGACGGCTGCGGCCTTGCCGCGCCTCAGGTGGGAGTCAATCTCAGGGTCGTGATTGTAGACGGCCGTGACCTTTCCGACACATATGACTATCTTCACGATTTCGTGAGGGTCATGATCAACCCTGTCGTTCTGGAGGAAAGCGAGCAGACCTGCGAATATTCTGAAGGCTGTCTGAGTGTTCCGGGCGTATATGCCGAAGTCCGTCGTCCTTCGAAGATAAAGGTCGAATATTATGACGAGAACTTTCAGAAGGTCGTAGAGGAATTCGACCGTTTTGCCTGCAGGATGGTACAGCATGAACTTTCACATCTTGAAGGAGAACTTTTTGTCGACGAAGTCTCGCCTATAAGGCGCAAGATGATCGCACGAAAGTTGCAGGCAATCGCGAAGGGAGCAGTACAGACAAGATATAAATCCAAAAGATAATGGGAGCATTTCACGCATATGACATCAGAGGAATCTACAATGTGGATTTCGACAAGGAGACGGCCTATAAGGTGGGTTATTTCCTTCCTGAACTTCTTTCGGCAGACAAGGTTCTCGTCGGAAGGGATGCCCGCGAGTCTTCGCCGGAGATTCATGATGCGCTTGTCAAGGGCATCACGGATGCAGGTGCGGATGTCTATGACGTGGGTCTCAGTACCACTCCCATGGTATATTTCGGTACTGCAAATTACGGATTCAAGGCTTCGGTACAGATAACTGCGTCTCACAATCCGGCCGAGTACAACGGTATGAAGGTCTCCCGGGAAAATGCACTTCCGGTAGGTCTGGATACAGGACTGGGGCAGATAAAGGAGTGGATCGAGGGCGGCAGGCCTTGTCCGCCGGCTCAGGTCTGCGGAAAGGTGCATCCTATGGACATAAGAAAGGATTATCTCGATTTCCTTCTCAGATACAAGGGTGACTGGTCCGGTCTTAAGATAGCGATGGACGTGTCCAACGGCATGGCCTCGCTTTTTGTACGTGATATCTTCGGTGACGGACCATCCTATATATATGAAGAGATGGATGGCAGATTCCCGAACCATGAACCTAATCCTCTGGTCCCTGCAAATGTGGAGGCTCTCAGGAGTCTCGTGGCAGAGACAAAGGCTGATGTGGGAGTCATCTATGACGGTGATGCGGACCGTGTCATGTTCGTGGATGAGAACAGCAGATTCATTTCTCCAGATCTTATGATAGCGGTGCTTGGCCATTATTTCCTGGAGGAAAGAGGAGAGAAAGGCATTGTGCTTCAGGATATCCGCAGTTCGAAGGCTGTTGGAGAGTATCTCGCTCCGATGGGAGGCATGATGCATACCTGGAGGGTAGGTCGCGCATTTGCGGCACTGAAACTTCGCGAACTTGACGGAGTATATGGCGGCGAACTTGCCGGTCATTATTACTTCAGGGATTTCTTCTATTCGGACAGCGGTCTTCTTGCTTCCATACTGATCCTCAATGTGGTGGCGAAGATGAAGGCGGAAGGTGTGACCTTGAGCAGCCTTATATCCCGCATAGAGAAATATCAGAATTCCGGTGAAATCAATTTCCGCATTGAGCGTAAGCAAGAGGCCATGGATGCAGTCAGAGACTGGTTCATGAGTCAGGAGAAGGCTACCTCATCAATGGATTTCGACGGCTATCGTGTGGAATTTGACCAGTGGTGGTTCAATATACGTCCGTCCAACACCGAACCTTATCTGAGATTCCTTTGTGAAGCGACCACGAAGGAACTTCTTGATGAAAAAGTGACGAAAGTCAGAGAAATAGTCGCAAGATTTTCTTGACCATAATATGATTAAAGACAACAGAATCAGATGTTTTTTTGTGTTCACCTGTATTGCAGCGATGCTTTCAGGTGAACTTTATGCTGAGACACGTGTGCGTATAGACACTTTGAAGACTGTGCTTCAGGTGCGCCGCCCGGCAAAGGAGCCTGTAAAGTCTCTTGATGTGTCTCCGGCAGGTCCGATAGACACACTTGATACCGTGAATGAACACGTCAAGGTGATCCTGTATTCCGACAACACCTGGCGGTACTTCAAGACTCCGGACTTCGCTCAAAGGACTGATGTGTTCGACAGATACTGGGATGAGACCAGTTCCAATCCATACAAGATGTCACTCGACTCCCTTCCGTATTCATGGTCGGTATGGCTTGTGGATAGTCTGGACCAATATCATTGCCCCTTCCAGGGAGATGTGCATCCCCGTGGAAAATTCGGACCGAGGCGTGGCCGCCGTCATCAGGGTGTGGACATCCCGCTCAAGACTGGCGACCCTGTATATGCGACTTTTACCGGGCGTGTGCGTATTTCGAAATATATGGGAGGATTCGGCAATCTCATAGTCATCCGTCATGTCAATGGAATAGAGACTTTTCATGGCCACCTGTCCAAGAGAAATGTCGAGGCAGGGGACTGGGTCAATGCCGGTGACATAATCGGATTAGGAGGTTCTACCGGACGTTCGACGGGACCTCACCTTCATTTCGAGACACGTTACGACGGATTCGCATTCGACCCCCAGTGGCTCATTGATTTCAAGACCGGTGAACTCCGCCACCGCCTGTTCATAATGAAAAAGAAGTATTTCGATATCTACAGCAACTATGAGCAGGATTTCGAAGACGAGTGGAAGAACGAGGAAGATGACAGGAGGGAAGAGGCCGAGCGTGCGGCAATGCGCTGGCATACTGTCAGGTCCGGTGATACCCTTGGACGTATCGCAATAAATAACGGCACAACGGTCAGCGCGATCTGTAAACTTAACGGCATAACTCCGAAGACGATTCTGAAAGTGGGAAGACGTCTGAGGGTAAGGTAAAAAAATGAATATTTTCTGAAAATATTTGCCGATCTTTTTCTATTTTTGCGCCCGAAATAAAAGAAAGAAACTATGAAACAGGACATGATTGTAATTCTTGACCTCGGCAGCCATGAGAACACAGTGGTTGCAAGGGCAATCCGTGCGCTGGGAGTCTACAGCGAAATCTACCCGCACGACATAACTGCAGCAGAACTTAAGGCTCTGCCTAACGTAAAAGGTATCATCATCAACGGCGGGCCTAACAATGTGATAGACGGAGTTGCAATCGATGTGCTTCCAGAAATATATGAGGCAGGTTTCCCTGTAATGGCAGCAGGTCATGACAAGGCTCTCTGCGAGGTGAAACTTCCTGAGTTCGGAAACGACGAGGAGGCTGTCAAGAGTGCAGTAAAGGATTTCGTATTCGATACATGCAAGGCAGAAGCAAACTGGAACATGAAGAACTTCGTTGCCGATCAGATCGAACTCGTACGTAAACAGGTAGGAGACCGCAAGGTTCTTCTCGCGCTTTCAGGCGGAGTGGACAGTTCTGTGGTTGCAGCCCTTCTCCTGAAGGCTATCGGTGACAACCTCGTATGCGTCCATGTGAATCACGGACTCATGCGTAAGGGCGAGAGTGAGAATGTTGTGGAGGTGTTCCGCAACCAACTCAGCGCAAATCTTATATATGTAGACGCTACAGACCGTTTCCTCGGTCTTCTTGAAGGCGTTGCAGATCCTGAGCAGAAGAGAAAGATAATCGGTGGAGAGTTCATCCGCGTATTCGAAGAAGAGGCACGTAAACTTGATGGCATCGACTTCCTTGGTCAGGGTACTATCTATCCTGATATCGTCGAATCAGGAACCAAGACTGCGAAGATGGTAAAGAGTCACCACAATGTAGGTGGTCTTCCTGAAGACCTTCAGTTCGAACTCGTAGAGCCTCTGAAGCAACTTTTCAAGGATGAAGTACGCGCATGCGGTGTGGAACTCGGTCTTCCATATGAAATGGTATACCGCCAGCCGTTCCCAGGTCCTGGTCTCGGTGTGCGCTGCCTTGGAGCCATCACCCGTGACCGTCTCGAGGCACTCCGTGAAGCAGATGCAATCCTCCGCGAGGAATTTGCTAAATGCGGTCTCGACAAGAAGGTATGGCAGTATTTCACAGTGGTTCCGGACTTCAAGTCAGTAGGAGTGCGCAACAACGCACGTTCATATGACTGGCCTGTCATCATCCGTGCCGTGAACACCATCGACGCCATGACAGCAAGCATCGAGCAGATAGAGTGGCCTGTTCTCCTGAAGATTACAGACCGTATCCTCGCAGAAGTTCCTAATGTGAACCGCGTATGCTACGACCTCTCACCGAAGCCGTCAGCAACAATCGAGTGGGAATAATCACATCCTTTTCAGGGATATCATATACAGCCTTCGCTTCTGGAAAGTGAAGGCTGTTTTCATTTGAAAATGAAAGTTTTTGTGTATTTTTGCAAATCTTTTTCGAATGGCGATGCCGCTCGGGTGTGGCGTGTTGCCAAGTGATTAATTATAAGTGGAATATGCAGGAAATCAGAAATATCGCAATCATCGCGCATGTTGACCATGGTAAGACCACCATCGTCGACAGGATGATCTATCAGGCGCGTCAGCAGCGTGAGCAGGAAAAGTTGGGAGAACTTATCCTTGACAATAATGACCTTGAAAGGGAAAGAGGTATAACCATTCTCGCGAAGAATGTGTCCGTGGTGTATAAGGGTGTGAAGATTAATGTGATAGATACGCCGGGCCATAGCGATTTCGGTGGAGAGGTGGAACGTGTGCTGAATATGGCTGACGGTGTGATCCTGCTCGTGGATGCCTTCGAAGGCTGTATGCCGCAGACAAGGTTCGTGCTTCAGAAGGCGATAGAGATGGGCAAGAAGCCGGTTCTGGTGATCAATAAGGTGGATAAACTCAATTGCCGTCCTGATGAGGTTCAGGAAGAGGTGTTCGACCTTATGTTCTCTCTCGGAGCCACAGAGGATCAGTTGGATTTCCGCACGATATACGGAAGTGCCAAGCAGGGCTGGATGTCATACGACTGGAGGAATCCGACAGAGGACATCACTCCGCTTCTCGATACCATTCTCGAAGTGATTCCTGCCCCGGAAAAGGTCGAAGGCACTCCTCAGATGCTTATTTCTTCACTTGAGTACTCTCCGTATGTGGGCCGTATCGCAGTGGGAAGAATCACTCGCGGTGCTCTTCAGGCAGGTCAGAACATAACCCTTTGCAAGAGATACGATATCCAGCAGAAGCAGAAGATAAAGGAACTTATGATCTTCGATGGTCTTGGCAAGTCCAAGGTGGAAGAGGTGCAGTGCGGTGACATATGTGCTGTTGTCGGAATCGACGGCTTTGAAATCGGTGACACGATCGCGGACTTCGAGAATCCCGAGGCGCTTCCTCCTATCGAGGTGGATGAGCCTACAATGAGCATGCTTTTCTGCATCAATAATTCCCCGTTCTTCGGCAAGGAAGGAAAGTTCGTGACTTCCCGTCATTTGAAGGAGCGTCTGGACAAGGAACTCGAGAAGAATCTGGCACTCAGGGTGAAACCGGGTCCGAATGCCGATTCGTTCATAGTATATGGACGTGGTGTGCTGCACCTTTCCGTGCTTATCGAGACAATGCGTCGCGAAGGCTTTGAACTTCAGGTGGGACAGCCAAAGGTGCTCGACAAGGTTATCGGCGGACAGAGGTGCGAGCCTATCGAGAATCTTACTATCGACCTTCCGGAAGAATTTGTGGGAAGGGCGATCGAGATGGTGACCCGCAGAAAAGGTGCCCTGATTCAGATGGAAGGCAGGGGAGACCGCACACATCTTGAGTTCGATATTCCGTCGCGCGGACTTATGGGTCTTCGAAGCAATCTTCTTACGGCGACACAGGGAGAGGCTGTGGTTGCGCACCGTCTCAAGGGTTACGAACCTTACAAGGGTGATATCGAACGCCGTACCAACGGCTCGCTCGTGTCTCTGGAAACAGGACTTTCTGTCGCTTATTCGATGGACAAACTTCAGGACAGAGGTCGCTTCTTCATAGAGCCGGGTGTGGAAATATATGAAGGTCAGGTGGTTGGAGAACATACTCGAGAGAGAGACCTTAATATAAACATATGCAAGACAAAGAAACTCACCAACATGCGTGCTTCGGGAAGTGATGACAAGGTCATGCTCCCGCCTCCTATAGTGTTTTCTCTTGAAGAGGCGCTTGAATATATTCAGGAAGACGAACTCGTTGAGGTTACCCCAAAATCGATGAGACTTAGAAAGATTATTCTCAACGAGATAGAGCGCAAAAGGAAAAGTTCGGATTTTAGTTGCTGATAACGAATTTATTTCTTACCTTTGCGGGCTCAAATCTGTTTACGGGTCAGAATGAATGACAATTTTATCATACCTTTAAATGGATTGGCGGTCGGGAAAAACGAGTTTTTCATCCGTGCCGGCAAGGATTTTTTCGAGAGTTTTGAAAACGATGAAATCCTTGATGCAGACCTTCAGATAAGGATTCTGGTGGAGAAATCGGGCCGTTATGTGGGTGTGGATTGTGATGTGGAAGGCACGATTACAGTGGAGTGCGACAGGTGTCTTGATCCTTTGGAAATGCCGGTCGACGAGCAGGTCCGGTTAAGCGTGAAGTTCGGTGAGGAGGAAAATGCGGAGACCGGACAGGACTCGGAAAGAGAGGTTGTTTTTGTGAAGGAGGACGATGCTGAACTGGACATGAGTCAGATTGTTTATGACTATGCATGTCTGGCCCTTCCGATGCAGAGGATGCATGAGGAAGGTGGTTGCAATCCGGATGTGATGAAGTATTATGGTGGAGTAGAGGAGGATGTGGATGCAGGAGTTGCAGAGAGTCCGTTTGCCGCGCTGAAGGATTTGTTTTGATTATTAATAATTAAAAAAATATAGTAAAATGGCACATCCAAAACACAAAGTCTCTAAGCAGAGACGTGACAAGAGAAGAACACATGATGTAGCAGTTGTTCCTACACTCGCTACTTGTTCAAACTGCGGTGCAACTATCATGTACCACCGCGTATGCCCAGAGTGTGGCTATTACAGAGGTCGTCAGATCATCGAGAAGAAGGCTGAGTAATACGGACGGCCCTGTAGTTCAACGGATAGAATGGAAGTTTCCTAAACTTTAGATAGCAGTTCGATTCTGCTCGGGGCTAC
>SUYY01000069.1 GCA_015060205.1 Bacteroidales bacterium | reverse complement strand
CGTACTTCCGTCTGTTCCGCAGGTAGCCGTATTTGATACTGCATTCCATCAGACAATGCCGTCATACGCATATATGTATGCACTCCCATACGAATATTATGACAAGTACCGTATCCGTCGTTACGGCTTCCATGGCACGAGCCACAAATACGTTTCGGCAAAGGGTGCCAAGTTTGCAGGTCTCGACATCAACTATTCGAAGATCATCACATGCCACCTCGGAAACGGAAGTTCGATTGCAGCCGTTGTAAACGGAAAGTCGATCGACACGACAATGGGATTCACCCCTCTCGAAGGTCTTATAATGGGTACACGTTGCGGTAATGTAGACCCTGATGTCGTGACTTATCTTCAGGAGAAGGAAGGTCTTTCTGCAGCAGAGATGAGCAAGGTGCTCAACAAGAAGAGCGGTTTCCTCGGTCTTTCATGCGTGTCTTCGGACGCCCGTGACCTCAATGATGCTGCAAATGAGGGCAACCCTAAGGCTAAACTCACTCTCAAGAAACTCACATACGACATCACCAAGTTCATCGGTGCATATGCAGCAGCCATGAACGGTGTGGACCTTATCGTCTTCACAGGCGGAATCGGCGAGAACAATAGCCGTCTGCGCCGCAGGGTCTGCGAAAATCTTACATATCTCGGTCTTAAGTTCGACTATGACGCAAATGTCGCACAAGGAGAGGATACCCTCATCTCTCTTCCTGATTCAAAGGTGAAAGTGGCTCTGATCACTACCAATGAGGAACTCATGATTGCGCGCGATACAATGAATATCGTTCAGAACGAAGAATAATATATCTTTATGCCAAGCAATTTCGCAGGAATATTTACAGAACTCCGCAGCCGCAACACCCGCAAGATGATGGTTGCGGCTTGGGGAGTTGATGACCATACCATATCGGCAGCGAGCAGTGCCATCGATCTGGGGCTTGCCGATGTTACCCTCGTGGGTGACGAGGCAATGATCGCGGAGGTCTGCTCGAAGGAAGGGATAGATATCTCCAAGTTCAGAATTGTCCACAATCCTTCGGAACTGAGCGCAGTCGCACAGGCCGTACAGATGGTCAAGGAAGGTCAGGGTGATTTCCTTATGAAGGGACTCTGCTCTACCGACAAATTTCTCAGGGCAATACTTAACAAAGAGACAGGCCTTCTTCCTCCAAAAGGCACATTGACTCATTGTGGGGTGATGGAAATGCCTTGTTATCACAAACTTATATTTGTGGGAGACGTTGCGGTGATTCCGGCTCCGGACCTCAAGCAGAAACAGGTCATAATGGATTTTCTTGTAAAGACGGCCAGATCAACCGGTGTAAAGACTCCGAAGGTAGCGATAATTGCGGCAACAGAGCAGGTCCTTCCTAGCCAACCGGCTTCACTTGAGGCTGCGCTCCTTGCCAAGATGGCGGACCGTGGTCAGATTAAGGGATGTATTGCAGACGGTCCTTTGGCTCTGGATGTGGCCCTTGACAAGGAATCTGCAGATATCAAGGGACTTGTCAGTCCGGTAGCAGGAGATGCGGACTGCCTTCTCTTCCCGAACATCGAGTCAGGAAATGTGTTCTATAAGGCCAATTCAAAACTGATTCCGGGTGTGAAACAGGCTGGAATACTTGTCGGGGCAAAGGTTCCTTGCGTCCTTTCCAGCAGGGCGGACAGCACGGAGACCAAACTTAATTCGATTGCTGTTGCGGCAATGGCAGTATAGTTCCTTGACATTCCTTGCTTGGATTTTTAACCACTATAATAACCAACACTATTCATGAAAGGTAGAATACTGGCAGTCAATACTGGCTCCACCTCTACAAAAATCGGCTTCTTTGATGCCGGAAATAAAATTTTCGAACAGAACATATCGCATTCTGCGAGAGAGATATCCGTATATGCTTCCGTGCTTGACCAGCGTGACATGCGTCGCGATGCCATCACGGATTTTCTTGCGGGAAAGGGTATATCTCTGGAATCCATCGATCTCGTGATGTCACGTGGCGGACTCATCACGCCTATAAGGACGGGTGTCTACGAAATCAATGATGAGATGAAGGCTGCCCTTGAAGAAGGAAAGAACGGTATGCATGCCTGCTGTCTCTGCGGACTTATCGCATCCGAAGTGTGTGACAGGATCAATCAGGCAAAGGCTTCAAAGGGAATGCCTGCCGACTGCAAGGTGTATATCGCAGATCCTCCTATGGCAGACGAGATGATTCCGGAAGCAAAGATCGGAGGACTTCCTGAATTTCCAAGAAGAACACTCTTCCATGCTCTTAATTCCCGTGCAATGGTGCGCAGATATGCTGCGTCAGTAGGGAAGAAAAGCACTGAAGTGACTGCGATTGTGGCACATCTGGGAGGTGGTTCATCAGTCTCTCTGCATCATCATGGAAGAGTGATAGACTGTAATGATGCTCTGGGAGGAGACGGTCCTATGAGTACCGAGCGTGCAGGTTCGGTTCCCGGCTTTCCTCTTGTCGACAAGTGCTTCAGCGGAAAATATACCCGTATGCAGGTGAGAAAACGTCTTGCGGGACGAGGAGGTGCCATAGCGTATTTCAATACCAATGACTTCCGTGAAATCATAGCGATGGCCGATGCCGGAAATACCGACGCAGAGGTGTTCATCAAGGGTTACTGTCTGTCTGCAGCCAAATATATTGCAGGAATCGCCACTACAATTTTCGGAAAGGTTGATGTGATCATCCTTACCGGCGGAGTGTGCCATAGTACTGTAATAACAGGACAGATATCTGAACGTGTCGGATTCATCGCCCCTGTTGTCATTTATCCCGGAGAGGATGAACTGGAGTCTCTGGCTGAGAACGGCTATGGAGTGCTTTCCGGAGAGTTCAAGGTGAAGGAATATAACAGGGAGTATCTCATAGATTGATAAGTATGTGCAGTGAGGGATAATAGTAGTCCCTCACTGATTTGTTTTGTCATAAAAATCGTATAGGATGAAAGAATACGATGTAATTATCATCGGTGGCGGTATTACAGGTGCAGGTACGGCAAGAGACTGTGCCATGCGCGGTCTTAAGACCCTTCTGGTCGAGAGACATGATTTCACCGCAGGTGCTACGGGGCGTAACCACGGACTTCTTCACAGTGGTGCCCGTTATGCCGTGACAGACCAGGAGTCTGCAGAAGAATGTATAAGAGAGAATATGATTCTCCGCAAGATCGCCCGCCATTGCGTAGAGGAGACCGACGGACTTTTCATCACTCTTCCTGAGGATGATCTGGCTTTCCAGTCTACATTCATTGACTCTTGTCAGAGGGCCGGCATACGCGCGGAGGCAATCGACCCTGCAGAGGCAATCATGCTTGAGCCGTCTGTCAACAGGTCTCTGACAGGTGCAGTGAGGGTTCCGGACGGTGCTGTTGATCCTTTCCGACTCACAATCGCCAATATTTATGACGCTCAACTCCATGGTGCAGAGGTGCTTACCTATCATGAAGTCACTTCAATCCTGAAGGAAGGTGATACAGTTGTGGGAGTGGAGGTCTGCGATGCCCACACCAAGGAAAAGAAACAGATCCGAAGCCGTCTGGTGATAAATGCCGGTGGAATATGGGGACATCACATCGCATCACTTGCCGGTGCCAATGTCAATATGTTCCCTGCGAAAGGTGCGCTTCTCATCTTCGGTCACAGGGTCAACAATATGGTGATCAACCGTTGCCGTAAGCCTGCGGATGCCGATATCCTTGTTCCTGGTGATACCATATGTCTCATCGGTACCACCTCAAGCCGCCTGCCTTACGACCAGATAGACGATATGAAGGTCACACCGGAGGAGGTGGATGTACTTTTGAGGGAAGGTGCCAAACTCGCTCCTGAACTTGCTCAGACACGTATCCTCAGAGCCTATGCAGGTGTGCGTCCTCTGGTTGCAGCAGATAATGACCCGTCGGGCCGAAGTATCAGCAGAGGTATTGTCTGTCTTGACCACGAAACCCGTGACGGAATACCTGGTTTCATCACCATAACAGGTGGTAAACTGATGACATATCGTCTTATGGCAGAATGGGCTACTGATCTGGCCTGCAAGAAATTGGGCCTGGATAAGAAATGTCAGACTGCCGATATATGTCTGCCTGGTTCTGAAGATGAAACATCTTCTGACAAGTCTTCCGGAAAGCGCGAGCGTCGCTCCGGACTTGGTGCAAAGGCAGCGCGTGGACGTCACGGTTCCCGTAGTGTTAACATCAATGTGGCTGACAAGCGTGACGAATCTCTGGTCTGCGAATGTGAAGGCGTTTCTGTTGCCGAGGTCAATTATGCTATAGAGACTCTCAACGCAAAGAACATCATCAACCTGCGTCGTCGTACACGTCTGGGAATGGGAACCTGTCAGGGCGAACTTTGTGCATGCAGGGCTTCCGGACTTCTTGCAAAGGCGAACGGATGCGCGCGCAAGAGCGTTGAGGACCTGGCCTCGTTCATGAACGAGAGATGGAAGGGAATGTTCCCGGTGGCATGGGGTGATACACTTGCGGAGGCCCAGTTCACTTCATGGATATATGAGGGAGTCTGCGGTCTGGATGCTTTTGAAAAGAAGGAGGAATAGGATATGAAATTCGATACTATAATAATAGGTGGAGGTCTGAGCGGTCTTACTGCGGGAATTGAACTTTCCAGAAAGGGGCAGAAATGCCTTATCGTCTCGTCAGGACAGAGTGCGCTTCATTTCTTTTCAGGTTCGTTTGAACTTTGTTCACTTGCGGATGACCCTTATGAGGCTATTGCAGGACTTGGTGACGGGCATCCGTATTCGAAGATAGGACTTGAGAATCTCAAGGAACTCGCCCGTGGAGTGAAGCCGTTCTTCAAGGAGGTCGGCATCAGCATGAAGGGTGTTAAAGATGCAAACCACTGGAGGATAACACCTCTCGGAGCGTTCAAGAGAGCATGGCTCACCATGGACGAATATGCTACATTGCCTTCAGACGGCAAGGCTCCGTGGAAGAAGGTGGCCATTCTGAATGTGGACGGATTCCTGGATTTCCATACAAGTTACCTCGCTTCCGGTCTCTCCGAAATAGGGGTTGAGTCTGTGATAAGGTCCATTTCAATGCCTGAACTTGAGCATCTGAGGAAGAACCCTACAGAGATGCGTTCCACAAATATTGCAAAGACTCTTACCGGTGATATCATAGGAGTCCTCGCAGCAAGAATCAACGAATATGCAAAGGATGTAGACGCCGTGTTCATGCCTGCCGTAGTGGGTCTTACAGGCTGCTCCGATGTGGTCAGGCTCAGGGAAAAGGTGGACAGGCCACTGCATTTCATAGCGACTCTCCCGCCGTCAGTGCCAGGCATCAGGCTTCAACTCATGCTCAAGAGACATTTCCAGAAACTCGGAGGAACATATATGCTGGGAGATTCTGTGACAGGTGGTCTGTTTGAAGATGGAAGACTCAAGTCGATTACCACCGAGAATCATGGTGATGTCCGATTCGAGGCAGACAACTTCATACTTGCTTCCGGAAGTTTCTTCAGCAAGGGACTTGTTTCAGATATAGATGGGGTGCGTGAGCCGGTGTTCGGTCTGGATGTGGATTCGATCGATGAAAGACCTCAGTGGTATAGGAGAAATATGTTCGAGGCTCAGCCTTATATGAGTTTCGGCATATCTACTGACAATGATTTCAGAGCGAAGAAGGACGGACTTCCTGTACAGAACCTTTACGGTGCAGGAGCGGTCCTTAGCGGATTCAATGCCATGAAGGAAGGTAGCGGTGCCGGAGTGTCCATCCTGACGGCATTGCATGTCGCATCTCTTCTGAACAAACAGTAGTTTGACTGTCATTTCCGCTCCATGTCTCATCTCTTCTGTTGAGTGTCATTTCGAGCGTAGCGTAGCGAAGTCGAGAAATCTATAACATGAATAATATGTCAAAAAACAAGATAGATACAAGTTTCGAACAGTGCATGAAATGCACCATCTGTACTGTATATTGTCCGGTCGTAGCGGTGAACCCTGCATATCCGGGTCCCAAGCAGGCAGGCCCTGACGGTGAAAGATATCGTCTGAAGAATCCTCTTTTCTATGACGAAGCACTGGACCTATGCCTTAACTGCAAGAGATGTGAGGTGGCATGTCCGTCAAATGTCAAGATCGGCGACCTTATCCAGAATGCACGTCTGGATTATGGTACTCATAAGCCTAAACTCCGCGACTATATCCTGGCAAACACCGATATGATGGGAACTCTCGCTACAGGCATGGCTCCGGTAGTGAACTTTACGCTCGGACTCAAGCCTGTGAAGATGGTCATGGACAAGGTTCTTGCAGTCGACCATCACAGGACCTTCCCTAAGTATGCAGGACAGAAGTTCGAGACATGGTTCAAGAGATATGCCCTGAAGAAGCAGGAGCAGTTCTCCCGCAAGGTAAGTTATTTCCATGGATGTTATGCCAATTACAACAATCCAAAACTTGCCAAGGACCTCGTCAAGATAATGAATGCCATCGGTTATGGGGTCAATCTTCTGGAAAAGGAGAAATGCTGCGGTGTAGCGTTGATTTCCAACGGATTCAAGGAACAGGCCCTCAAGCAGGCCGAACTCAATCTTTCAAGCATAAGAAAGGCTGTGGGAAGGGGAGAACCGGTGCTGACTACAAGTTCCACATGTACTTTCACCATGCGCGATGAGTATGAGCACATTCTCGGACTGGAAAACAACGACGTCCGTGACAGCATTGCTCTCGCCACAAAATTCATATATGAGGCGGTGGATTCCGGACAGGTGCGACTTGCGTTCAGGAAGGATTACAGCAAGCGCATTGCGTACCACACCCCATGCCATATGGAAAAATTGGGTTGGGCTATATATTCCACATCGCTTCTGAGACTTATTCCGGGCGTGGATTTCCTTATGCTTGATTCACAGTGCTGCGGTATAGCGGGTACATATGGCTTCAAGAAGGAGCATTATCGTGATTCCCAGAAGATAGGAGAGGGACTCTTCCAGCAGATCCGTGACAGCAGGGTGGATATGGTCGCAACTGACTGCGAGACCTGCAAGTGGCAGATAGAGATGAGTGCCGGTGTTCAGGTGGAGAACCCTATATCCATCATTGCAGATGCACTCGATGTAGAAGAAACAATTAAACTGAACAGATAATGAGCCGTTTTTTTGATCCGCCTCAGGCGAAGCCCCTTCTTCCGAAGGAGAAGATTGACAAAGTTTACAAGTCAATGAGATTCAGGGTGTTCATGGGAGCGTTCCTGGGATACGCCGCCTATTATCTCGTGCGTAAGAACCTTTCTCTTGCAGCACCGGGAATGATAGAGGAAGGCATAGTCGACAAGGCTGGAGTAGGTATAGCCATGTCTGCTGTATCGATTGCCTATGCATTCAGCAAATTCATCATGGGAAGCATCTCTGACCGCTCTGATGCGAGGAAATTCCTTGTTGTGGGACTTATTCTTTCAGCGTTGACCATGATGGGTGTAGGTCTTGTTCCGTTCGGTGCAAACCAGGCCTTCAATGTGGCACTGATCTTCGTGTTCATGCTTCTTGTCGGTTGGCTTTCCGGTATGGGATGGCCTCCATGCGGACGTGTGATGGCATATTGGTTCTCCCAGAATGAAAGGAGTTTCAAGATGTCCCTTTGGAACACTTCGCATACATTGGGAAGCGGCAGCCTCGGTCTTCTGATGACCTTCGGCATCTTTATCTTCGGCACACTGGGCATCGAACAGGTGTGGAGGGCGGCCTTCATCGTCCCTTCTTCCGTTGCGCTCCTGCTTGCGTTGTTCTGCTGGTGGGCACTTCGTGACACGCCTCAGTCCTGCGGTCTTCCGCCGATTGACGAGTACAGGAATGACTTCTCCGGTGTCAAGGCAAAGAAGGGTGAGGAGGAAAAGATACCGTTCAAGACCCTTTTCGTGGAATACATATTCAAGAACAAATGGATATGGATGATTGCCATCGCAAATGCCTTCGTATATATGGTAAGGTATGGAGTAGGAGACTGGGCACCTGTGTATCTTCAGGAAATGAATATAATGACAGCCAAGGAAAGCAATCTTGCCTTCGCTCTTCACAATTATGCCGGAATCCCTGGTACAATCATCTGCGGATGGATTTCGTCAAAGTTCTTCAAGGGCAGATGCGCTCCGCCTAACATTATCTTCATGGGTGCTGTCCTTCTTGGAACAGTAGTCTACTGGCAGGCAGGCAATATCGCAGCCCTTCTGGCCACTGATCCTGCCACTGTTTCAGTCCTGACCAAGACATTCGTATACTTCGGACTCATCCTCATCGGATTCTGCATCTACGGTCCTGTAGCCCTCGTCACAGTACAGGCACTGAATCTCGTACCTAAGAATGCAGTCGGCACAGCAGCCGGTTTCGTAGGCCTTTCAGGCTACGCTTTCGGTTCCGCAGTCCTCGCCAATATCCTCATGGGCTTCGTAGCCGAGCACGCAGGCTGGAACACCACCTTCGTCCTCCTCTCAGCAGCAAGCATCATCGCAATGCTCCTCTGCGCCCTCACTCTTAAATCGGAGAAATAATGAAAAGATATATATTGATTCTGACCGCTTTACTAGGTTTTTTCTGCCTAGGCTCATCATGCACTGAAAAAGAAAGTGAGCAAGCAATTGTCGTGCAGTTGAACATTCCGGAAAGCGTAACCATTTCTAACGGTGATGACGAACTTACACTTCGGGTGATGTTTGCTCAGCCACCTTTAAAGACGGATCTGATTGTACTTACAGCCCCCTCAGGAAAGGTCTCTCCATGCAAGATTCTTGATGTCTCTGATAAATCAGTGACATTTGAACTTCCGGATGAAATGCTTTCTGGGGAATATATCTTAAGTATCAGAAGGGCGGCAAAAGAGAAAAGGCTCGGGTCATTTAATGTGGTGATTCAATATAATTCAGGTGTAGATACTGAAATTGAACCAGAGGGAGATAATAATGTCTATGGAGTTGTTTCCTGTGGTGACAAAGGTATACCTGATGTGGTAGTATCTGATGGTGTGCAGACTGTCAAGACAGATGAGAACGGAGTATATCAGTTTAAGTCTGAAAAGGAATATGGATACGTGTTTGTGTCTCTTCCGTCCGGATATGAAGCGATGACTGAGGGTGTCATGCCGAAGATTCATCATCAACTGACTAAGAGCAAGGCTGTCCCTGAGAGAGTGGACTTCCTGTTGGTAAAGGCTGATAATCAGGACAACCATACTATGCTTTTCTTCGGAGACATGCATCTGGCAGCCAGGACAAATGACGCCAGACAGTTCGCAGATTTCACCGCGGATGTGAATGAGTTCATCTCATCTTCTTCCTCAGAAAATGTATATGCAATGACTCTGGGTGACATGACATGGGAACTGTATTGGGTTTCGAACAAATATGCGTTTGACGAATATGTCAGAGATATCAATGCACTTAATGGAATTACAGTGTTCAATACGATCGGAAATCATGATCATGATATGGCTTTTGCCGGTGATTTTGACACTGTCACAAAATATAGGAAGACTGTCGCACCTACTTACTACTCTTTCAATATAGGAAAAGTGCATTACGTTGCTCTGGATAACATCTTGTGCAAAAATACCGGAGCAAATACGTCAGCGAGCCGCAAATATGACAGATTGCTCGCTGATGTGCAGTTGGAATGGCTGAAGAAGGATCTGTCGTATGTGTCTTCGTCAACACCCGTAGTCATTACCATGCATGCTCCTCTATATACAGATACGAACGGAGCCAGCATGAAAAATACTTCCGATTTTGAGAAAATTCTGGAAAAGTTCGAGCAAGTCCATGTTTGGACAGGACATACTCATACGATGTATAATGTGGATAAATTGTCCTCGAAGCATATATTTGAACATAATGCCGGAGCAGTATGTGCTACCTGGTGGTGGACTGGTTATTATACCAAGGGGGTGCATATTACGCAGGATGGTGCCCCTGGAGGATATTCCGTAATGGACGTGACAGGAAGTTCATTCAAGTGGTGGTTCAAGGCTACTGATGCGGATGAAGATCATCAGTTCAGGACATATGACCGTAATCAGATTGTGATGACTGCCGAAAATTTTCTCTCTAGCAGTAAGAAGACAGCGGAAAACATCAAGGCTTTCGAAGAGGCTGCTGCTGAATGGCTCACTCCGGATAATGGCAATTATGTGTACATCAATGTGTGGAATTATGATTCTGAATGGAAGATCGAGGTTAAGGAAGGTACTCAGAGCCTCACTGTCGAGCAGGTCAAGGTAAACGATCCTCTGCATCTGATTGCCTATAATGCCAATTCTCCGACGGGAAATTTCTGTACAACACCTACCAGACATATGTTCCGCGTCAAGGCGAAGAGTGCCTCATCCACTTTGGAAATCAAGGTTACAGACCGCTTCGGACGTGTTTACACCGAGACCATGAATCGTCCGAAAAAGTTTTCTTTAGATATGTATAAGTTATAGATAATCACTTATTTAAAAAACAACTTTAACTAACTCAACATTATGAAGGCAATCAAGACAATTGCTGTTGCTCTCGTTTTGTTACTTGGGGGGGGCAGCCTTACCTTAAGTGCTCAGAACAGAGATTTGTCGGGAAAGATTCTTGACGCGCAGCAACAGCCCGTTATTGGTGCTGCAGTACTTGTAGCAGGTGACGCTGCCCTCGGAGCAGTATCAGATGTGGACGGTTCGTTCCAGATGTCTGTTCCCGAAGGAAATGTCACTTTGGAAGTTTCTTGTTTGGGATACGTTTCCCAAACTGTAACGGTTCCGGATACCCAGTCGTTTCTTAAGATTGTTCTTGAGGAGGACAATATGATGCTGGAGGAAACCGTCGTTGTCGGTTATGGTACTCAGAAGAAGGTCAATCTGACCGGTGCCATTTCCGTGGTGGATGAAGAAAGTCTCAAGGACAGGTCTTCTCACAACCTTATTACCATGTTGCAGGGTTCTGTGCCTGGTCTTAACATTACTACAACCTCAGGTAACCCTGGTTCTACCGGAAAACTTAACATCCGTGGTTTCACTTCTATCAATGAGGCTGATCCGATTGTACTTATAGATGGTGCTATCGGCGATCTGGAGGATGTCAATCCGAATGATGTAGAGAGCATCTCAGTCATAAAGGATGCTGCTGCCGCCGCAGTATATGGAGGACGTGCCGCATATGGT
>SUYY01000068.1 GCA_015060205.1 Bacteroidales bacterium | reverse complement strand
CAATCGGTTACAAGCCAATGGAAATGCTTATCGGCAAGAAGGCTGTAATCAATTTCCCTCTTGAAGCAGATGTTGAGTCTCTTCAAGATGCGGTGGTTGTCGGTTATGGTACACAGAAAAAGGCAACAGTTACCGGTTCGCTTACAACAGCGAATATGACCGATATCGCCAAATCGACCCAACCGTCTCTATCCAACTCTATCGGAGGTATGATACCTGGTATCATTACAAGACAGAAAAGCGGTGAGCCGGGCAATGACGGAGCGATACTCCAGATCCGAGGAGTCGGAACCTGGGTGAATGCGAATCCTCTTGTATTGGTGGATGGTGTAGAGCGAGATCTTAATCAGGTGAATACTGAGGAAATAGAATCGTTCTCCATTCTGAAGGATGCGTCAGCAACAGCCGTTTACGGTATGCGAGGTGCGAACGGTGTGATCCTCATCACTACCAAGAAAGGTAAGGCCGGTAGGGCAAAGGTGACTTTCAGAACCGAGGCTACAAACCTTCATGGTCTGCGTTTCCCTGATTATATTGAAGGTTGGGAGTTTGCAAGTCTGATGAACGAGGCCTGCACAGTAGGTGGCGTTAATCTTCCGTGGACTGATGAAGAGATAGAAAAGTTCAGAGACGGTTCTGAGCCGTATCTTTATCCTAATGTGAACTGGACAGATGAGGTACTTAAGAAAGATGCCTTCCAGACAACCAATACGCTCTCGGTAACCGGAGGTAACGAGACTATCCGCTACTATGTAAGTGTAGGTTATATGTCGACAGGCGGTCTGTATAAGGAAGACCCTTCGTTCGGATATGACACCAACGCAAATTCGTCACGTTACAATTTCCGTTCTAACGTGGATATCAACCTCCATAAGAATTTCAGTCTTTCCCTCGGTCTTGCTGAAATCATACGCGAGAACCTCTTTCCTGGAGCAGGTGTAGGTGATATATTCGGATCTCTGAAGAGAATGTCTCCGATTTCATTCCCGATACGAAACCCTGACGGATCATTAGGTGGTGGAAATACATCATATGAGTGGGAGAGTCCTTACGTATTGGTTACAAACAAGGGTTTCCAGAAGCATACTCACACATCTACACAAGGAACATTCGGTGCCAAGTGGGATCTCGGTGACCTTATCACTCCTGGTCTCCAGATTGAAGGAAACTTCTCGTTTGACCACAACTATTCAAATTATGCATCCCGCATAAAGACGCCTCTGATCAAGAAATATCTGGGCGACGATCCGGTCACAGGTGAAGGAAGATATACCCTCATCAAGGAGGAGATGGCAATGGGTTATGGTGTAACCCAGGGTTCAAACAGGGCTTATTATCTTGATCTGCGCGTCAACTACAACAGGACATTCAACAGACACACGGTAGGTGCAATGCTGATGTTCAACCGTCGCGATTATGTTGAACTTTCGGCAGGCAACTCTACAGCAAATCTTCCTTACCGTCGTCAGGGAATGGCAGGACGTATAACTTATAACTATGACCAGAGGTACCTCCTCGATGTCAACTTCGGTTATAACGGTTCCGAGAACTTTGCAAAGGGCCAGCGATACGGTTTCTTCCCTGCAGTCTCTGCCGGTTGGGTGCCTTCTGAAGAGAAATGGTGGAATATGAAGTGGTTTGACCATCTGAAGATCCGCGGATCTTACGGTATGGTAGGAAACGATGCTATCGGAGGTTCCCGTTTCGGATATATGTCGACTGTGGCCAAGAAAGCGAACGGTTATATGTTCGGAAGCAGTTTCATAGGATATAACGGTATGGCTGAAGACCAGATCGGTGCTGATAACCTTTCTTGGGAGATTTCAAGAAAGACAGACATCGGTGTCGACATGGAACTCTTCAACCGCGTCCTCAGGATTTCTGCGGACTATTTCCATGAATATCGTGACAATATTCTCCTTCAGAGGAAGACGGTTCCTGACATTTTCGGTGCCGCATGGGAAAGAACCCAGTGGGCCAATGTCGGTATAATGACCAATCAGGGAATCGACGGTCAGATAGAGGTTACCAATACCACCAGAAACGGATTCTTCTACTCCATCAGGGGTAATGTCACATATGCGAAGAATACCATCATTGAAGATGATTCCGCACATCCTAAATATAAATATCAGAACACCCGCGGAAAATGCGCCGGCCTGCCTTTGGGTTATGTCGCATTAGGTCTGTTCCAGAGCCAGGAGGAGATCGATGAAAGCCCTGTTCAGGAACTCGGATCCTATACGGTCGGTGACATCAAGTACAAGGACGTGAATGATGACGGATATATCAATGCCTACGACAGGGTATTTCTGGGCAATCCTCGTACACCTCTTCTGATGTATGGTGTCGGTCTTACATTCGGTTATAAGGGCTTCGACCTTTCTCTCAACTTTACCGGTGCAGGTATGACCAGCATTCTTCTTGATGCAGAGTCAATGTGGCCTTTCAGCCTTGATTATCCGGGCTACAATGTCATGAGAGAATATTATGACAACCGTTTCATACCGGGAGCGGCAGACAATTCCAAGGCTAAATATCCTGTGGTGCATAACGGAACATCATCAAACAACTATCAGATCAGTTCTCTTTATCTGCATGACGCATCCTATCTCAAACTTAAGACTGCTGAATTCGGATATAATTTCCAGCAGAAGGTCATTGATAAGTTGAGAATCGAGAGCCTCAGGCTTTTCGTTAACGGTAACAACCTCCTCTGCTTTGACGGTATCAAGATTGTTGATCCTGAGTCTGAACATCTTGGTGCAAGTTCATATCCGACACAGAGAGGAGTCACTGTCGGACTTCAGATCGGTTTCTAATTGATTTAGTACTATGAAAGCATATAAAATATTAGCATTGCTGGCAGTTGTCCTGTGTTTTACCTCTTGTGAGGATTTCCTCGACAAACAGCCGGAAGAAAACCTTACTTTGGACGATGTGTTTGCCAACAGGCTTTACACTCGTGACTTCCTTACGCATACGTATTCATGGATTCCGACCGAGTCCAATATGGCAGATGATTCCGGAGCATGGCGTAGTCCGTTCACCGGAGGATCCGATGAAATGGAGATTGCATTCGGAGGTGCATATGCACATCAGATCAATAACGGAGGATGGAATCCTACCGATGTTGCGAGAGTTCAGGTGTGGCAGGAATCATACATGGGTTTAAGAAAAGTAAACATGATCATCGAGCGTGTTGACGGAGTTCCTACTGCGGAGGATGAAAAGCGCAGATGGAAAGGTGAGGCTTATTTCCTTAGAGCGTTTTTTCACTTCCTCGCATTCCGTGCCTATGGTCCGATAATAATTGCAGACCACTCTTTCAAGACTGACGAGAACATCCTTGCTCTCAGAAGGTCTCCTGCTGACGCTGTAGTAAAATTCATTGCAGATGACTGTGACAGAGCGGCAGAACTCCTGTATGACAGGGATTCATGGCCGAATACTGACACAGGACGTGCTACAAGAGTTGCTGCGCTTGCACTCAAGTCAAGAGCCTTGCTTTATCTGGCGTCTCCACTCTACAACGGAGGTAATTCTATTTTTGCAGACCTGAAGGACCCGATCGACGGTACTCAACTTCTGAATCAGACATATTCTGAAGACAAATGGAAGGCTGCCATGGATGCTGCAATCGCCACCATCACCACTGCAGAGGCTGCTGGCTATAAACTCTATGACGAGGATGAGGATCCGGTAATAAATTACATGAACATTCATAACAAACCATGGAACAGTGAGACACTTTGGGCGAAGAATACAGGTACATACGATCATCCGCTCAACTGTTCCGATCCTATATCTTTCGGATGTTTCTCTATTTTAAATCCGACTCAGGAGATGGTGGACGCCTACCAGATGGCAGACGGTTCTACACCTATTCTCGGATATAAGGACAATGGCATGGTGCCTATCATCAATCCTGCTTCAGGTTATACTGAGGAAGGCTTTACTGATGTCGCATTCGAAGGTAGATGGCCTGCCGGAGTTTCCAATATGTACGTAAACCGTGAGCCGCGTTTCTATGCATCAATCAATTTCTGCGGTGCAAGGTGGAAGACAACCCGTTCGTCAAACTGGACAGAGCCTCATTATAACGAATTCTGGTCGACAGGTATAGACGGAAAGAACAACGCCGGTTCGGACTATTGTAAGACGGGATATAATATGAAGAAACATCATAATCCTGAACGCGTTCCATGGCAGTTCACTCCAAATCAGATGTGGTGCTATATCCGTCTGGGTGAAATCTATCTGAATGCTGCCGAAGCGATCAACGAGTATGCAGGTCCTACTGCAGAATGCTACGGTTACATAAACGACATCAGAAAGCGTGCAGGTCTGCCTGAACTCGAGTCGGGACTTTCGAAGGAAGAGATGCGTGAAAAGATCAGGCATGAAAGACGAATCGAACTTGCTTTTGAAAACCATCGTTTCTTTGATGTGAGAAGATGGATGATCGCGGAGGAGACTCAAGGCGTTCCTGTTCACTCTATGGACATCTATTCCGGCACACACCTTCAGGATCCTGCATTCTACAAGAGAATCAAAGTAGAGGACCGTGTGTTTGTATCGCCTAAGCATTATTTCTTCCCAGTCGAGCAGGATGAAATTGACAAGCATTCAAAGAATGAACTTGTTCAGAATCTCGGTTGGACTACAGAGGCAGAGTAATTATAATCAAGACATATTATGACAACGAAATATCCAAAGATCGGTATCAGACCGATTATCGACGGCAGACGCGGAGGTATCCGTGAGTCTCTTGAAGATATGACAATGGGTATGGCACGTCTTGTGGCCGAACTCTATGCCAAGGAACTCACTTACAGTGACGGAACACCTGTGGAGTGTGTCATTGCAGACACTACCATCGGTGGAGTAGCAGAGGCCGCTGCCGCTACAGAAAAATTCAAAGGTCATAATGTCGGTGCAGTCATCTCCGTAACACCTTGCTGGTGTTACGGGGCTGAAACCATCGATATGGATCCGTTGATGCCTAAGGCTATCTGGGGCTTCAACAAGACAGAACGTCCTGGTGCTGTCTATCTTGCATCCGCTCTCGCCGGACATAACCAGAAGGGACTTCCGGCTTTCGGTATATATGGACATGAAGTTCAGGACAAGGACGACAACACGATCACTGATGACGTACGTGAGAAACTGCTCCGCTGGGGTCGTGCCGCTGTTGCCGTTATGCAGATGAAAGGAAAGTCATATCTGTCTATCGGCTCCGTATCAATGGGTATTGCAGGCTCTATCCCTGATCCTGATTTCTTCCAGGACTATCTTGGCATGCGTACAGAGTATGTGGACTGCTCCGAGATCGAGCGTCGCGTGGAACTGGGCATCTATGACAAGGAAGAGTTCGAGAAGGCTATGGCATGGGTTGAGAAATACTGCAAGCCTAATGAAGGCAAGGATTTCAATCCGGAGCATCTGATATTCAACAGAGAGGAAAAGGACAAGGTGTGGGAGTACGTCGTCAAGATGACTTTGATCTTCCGCGACCTCATGAGAGGCAATCCTGTTCTTGACAAGATGGGCTTCTATGAGGAGGCTATGGGACACAATGCCATCGCAGGAGGTTTCCAGGGACAGAGACAGTGGACTGACTTCCGTCCGGACGGAGACTTCTCAGAGGCCATCCTCAACAGTAATGTCGACTGGAACGGTCTCCGCGAACCTTATACTTTCGCAACTGAGAATGACACTCTCAATGGTGTCACAATGCTCCTGCTGCACCTTCTTACAGGTCGTCCTCAACTCTTCTCAGACGTCAGGACCTATTGGAGTCCGGAGTCCGTGGAGCGTGCTACAGGCAAGAAACTCGAAGGCAAGGCGGCAAACGGTGTCATTCATCTCATCAACTCGGGATCTTCATGCATCGACGCATCAGGAGCAGCCAAGGAAAACGGCACACCGGCAATGAAACGCTACTGGGAGATGACCCAGGAAGAGGCGGAGGCTTGTCTGGAGGCTACTCACTGGCATCCTGCAGGACGCGAGTACATGAGAGGCGGCGGATTCACATCCAAGTTCCTCACCAAGGGAGACATGCCTGTGACAATGTGCCGCATCAATCTGATAAAGGGCATCGGACCTGTTCTTCAGATCGCTGAAGGCTGGGCTGTCGATGTGGACAAGGATATCTTCGACCATATCGACATGAGGACCGACCCCGCTTGGCCTACAACATGGTTTGCGCCTCGCCTTACAGGCAAGGGTGCGTTCAAGGATGTCTACTCAGTGATGAATGCCTGGGGAGCGAACCACGGTGCCATCAGTTATGGTCATGTAGGTCAGGATATGGTGACTCTCGCTTCGATGCTCCGTATCCCTGTGTGCATGCACAACCTCAATGAGGACGAAATGTTCCGTCCAAGCGCATGGAAGGCATTCGGTATGGATGCAGAAGGCGCTGACTACAGGGCTTGTGCTACATATGGACCGGTATATAAATAACAGGTGACTATGAACAAGAAAACAATAATCGGCCTTGCAGCCGCAGTAATATGCGGCTGTACAGGAAATAATGCTTATCAGATGGGTACTTATGGATATGACCTTGCTTTCCTCGAAAAGCAGGGAGTCGAAGTGATCGAACTCAAGAGCGAGGACGGTCAGTCGAAGGTCATGGTGATACCCGCATGGCAGGGAAGAGTCATGACTACCACGACAGGTGGTAACGAAGGAGACAGTTACGGATGGATAAACTATCGGCTTATCGAGTCCGGGGAAGTAAGTCCGCAGTTCAATCCTGTCGGAGGAGAGGAGCGTTTCTGGCTCGGCCCGGAGGGTGGTCCTTTCTCGTGGTATTTCAAGAAAGGTCAGGAGCAGGTGCATGCAAACTGGGTGGTTCCTGCCGTTATCGATACAGAAGCATATGATATCGAGAAGCAGGACGACAAGAGTGTCGTATTTACAAAGAAGTTTTCTCTTGTAAATGCGTCGGACATCAAGTTTGACATGGGACTCAAGAGGACAGTGAGCATGCTTGGCAAGGATGAGATTTCCGATCTGCTCGGCACAGCCGTTCCTGATGGTGTGAAGGCCATCGCCTATTGTTCGGACAACGTGCTTACCAACTGCGGTGAGGCTGCGTGGACAAAGGAGACCGGTATGCCTTCAGTCTGGATGCTCGGACTCTTCAATCCTACTCCTACCACGACTGTCTTCATTCCTTACAACAAGGAGTGCCAGGGCAAGATTGTGAAGGACGATTATTTCGGAAAGATACCTGCAGACAGGCTCATCCTTGAGGATGGAATGCTTTATTTCAAGATTGACGGATTGTGCCGCACAAAACTCGGACTTCCTCCGGGAAGCGCTTCCGGCATCGCGGCAAGTTATGATACCGAAAAGAGTGTTCTTACGGTTCTCAAATATATCGCTCCCGATGGTGATGCACTTTATGTGAACAGCCAGTGGGGTGATCAGGATGATCCGTTCGACGGTGATGTGATCAATTCATACAATGACGGTCCTACAGAGGACGGCACCATCATGGGACCGTTCTATGAACTGGAGGCTTCTTCACCTGCTGCAGCACTCGCTCCGGGCGAATCCCTTGCACATGTCCAGTACACCATACATATCCAGGGTGCTCAGGACATCATAGCAGGCATCGTCAAGGATGTATTTGGAGTTGAGTTGAGCAAGATTACCGGAATGTTTTCAAAATAACAGGTCAACAAAATGAATAATAACGATAGAATCATACCAAAAGGAATCCTGTGGCCATACATCCTCCTGACCACGCTTTTCTTTGCATGGGCCGTTCCTAACAACCTTACGGACACCATGCTTGCGGCATTCAAGAGGATCATGAGTTTTACAGATTCGCAGACAGCCTGGATCCAGATGGTCTGCTATCTTCTCGGCTATGGCTGCTTTGCGGTTCCCGGTGCGATATTCATCAAGAAATACACCTATAAGGCCGGTGTGATGCTTGGCTTGGGACTGTATGCTCTCGGTACATTCATGTTCTATCCTGCATCGATGGTTGCACTGAGCAACAATATCGCTGGATATATGCTTTTCCTGCTTGCCATACTCGTGCTTTTTGCGGGTCTGTCCATATTGGAGACCTCTGCAAATTCATATGTTTGCGCAATCGGCCCCGAGGCGACTGCTACCAGAAGACTTAATCTGTCCCAGTCATTCAATCCGTTCGGTGCAATCACAGGTGTTGTGGTGTCTCAGATATTCATTCTCTCCAACCTCAACACAAAGACGGCGGCGGAGAGAGCGGCAATGTCTGATGCCGAACTTGCTGCCATACAGTCAGGGGAACTGACTGCCGTGACCAACACCTATGTGATTCTTGGAGTTGTGATGCTGGTGATACTTCTTGCCATAGCACTTACTAAGATGCCGAATCTCAAGGAGGGCGGTGCTCTCGACATCAAGGGATCGTTCAAGCGTCTTGTCGCCAACAGAAATTATGTCTGGGGAGTAATCGCCCAGTTCTGTAATATCGGTGCTCAGATCGCCGTGTGGTCGTTCATAATCAGATATGCCATGAACAACCTCGGCCTCAACGACGTGATCGCTTCTTTGGGAGCAGATGCAACGCCTGATATGATCATTGCAGCGTTGAGGAACCTCGAGCCTGTGGCAAGCGGTTTCTATACCGTATGTGATGCTGTAGGACTTGACGCTCTTCTTCCAAGGACTGCGGAGCAGGCAGGTGCTACATACTATATCATGTCGCTTCTCCTGTTTGTGATCATGCGTTTCGTATGTACAGGTCTGATGAAGTATATCGACCACAGGAAGATCCTTGCAGTTCTTGCGACGGTTGCAGTCTTCTGCTGCCTTGGAACCGTGTTCGGAACAGGCTTCTTCGGAGTATACTGCCTCATGGGAATCTCAGCATGCATGTCCATGATGTTCCCTACCATCTACGGCATGGGTATCGAAGGACTTGGTGAGGATACAAAACTGGGTGGTTCAGGTATGGTGATGGCTATCGCCGGTGCCTCTGTCCTCACTCAGATCATGGGTCTTCTTTCAGACAAGTTCGGCAATATCGCAGTTGCGTACATCGTTCCTGCATTTGCATTCGCAGTGATTGCATACTACGCGATAGCAGTCTGCGGAAAATACAATAAAGCAAAAGTCAATGAGTAAAAGATATGTAATAGGAGTGGACTACGGTACGGATTCGTGCCGTGCCATTCTTCTGGACACCGCTGACGGCAGGAGGCTCGCTGAGGCATCCTGCAATTATCCGCGTTGGATGAAGGGACTCTATTGCGACCCTCTCAGCCACAGGTATCGCCAGCATCCTCAGGATTACATAGACACATTCAAGGAGGTTGTCAGCGGAATCGTTTCACAGGTGGGAACGGAAGAAATCAAGTGTGTTGAGGGTATATCTTTCGATACCACAGCCAGTACTCCGGTACTGGTGGATGAATACGGTGTTCCGCTGGCATTGCTTCCTGAATTTGCAGAAGATCCTGATGCGATGTTTGTCCTCTGGAAGGATCATACATCTATCTCTGAAGCAGACGAAATCAACGCTCTTGCTCACGGCTGGGATGTCGACTACACATCATTCTCCGGAGGCACATATTCTCCGGAATGGGGCTGGTCCAAGGTGCTTCATCTGCTCCGGACCAATGACAAGGTGGCTTCTGCCGCCCATTCCTGGATGGAGCATTGCGACTGGATGACTGCATGGCTGACCGGAGACACGAAGCCGGAAACCATTTGCAGAAGCCGTTGTGCTGCCGGTCACAAGGCGATGTGGCGTGCAGAATGGGATGGACTTCCTTCCGAGGAGTTCCTCTCACGTCTGGATCCGCGTCTTGCCCTTATGCGCAGGACTTTCGCTTCCGAAACTCATACTTCTGACGTGTGCGCGGGAGTCATTTCTCCGGCATTGGCGCAGGAACTTGGACTTCCAGGGACTGTCAAGGTGGGAGTAGGAGCGATTGATGCCCATGTCGGCGCGGTGGGTGCTTCCATATCGGAAGGAACCCTCACCCGTATCATGGGAACATCGACCTGTGATATTCTGGTAAGTTCCTATGAAAGTGTAGGAGAACGTCAGATCAAGGGTATATGCGGACAGGTGGACGGTTCTGTCATTCCCGGTCTTGTGGGATTCGAGGCAGGTCAGGCTGCATTCGGCGATATCTATGCATGGTTCCGCAGACTGCTTATGTGGCCTGTCGAGAACATGCTCCCGGAGATGGCCGAGCAGATCAAGGATGCTGTTCTTCCGGCGCTTGAAAAAGGTGCGGCAGAGATTGCCCCTGGCACCACATCTCTTGTTGCCCTTGACTGGCTGAACGGAAGACGTACTCCTGACTCGAATCAGAAGGTCAAGGGTGCGATAACCGGTCTCACACTCGGCACCACTGCTCCAATGATCTACAGGACCCTGATCGAGGCGACAGCCTTCGGTACAAAGGCCATCGTGGACCGCTTCAAGGAGGAAGGTGTGACAATCAGTTCTGTAAGGGCCATCGGAGGCATCTCGCAGAAATCCGCTCTTGTGATGCAGATCATGTCCGACGTCATCGGAATGCCGGTGAGCGTCGTAGACTGCGACCAGGCTTGCGCTCTGGGTGCAGGTATGCTTGCTGCTGCAGCGTGCGGCATATATCCGGATGTCACTGCCGCTCAAGAGGCGATGGGAGCACCTGTGGGTCGTTTGTTCCGACCTGATATGGAAAATCACGCAATATATGAGGCAATGTATGCCGAGTACCTTGCGTTGGGGACTTTTGTTGAAAAGAAATAACAGATGAAGGATATCAGAATAATGAAACTCGCGTTCGCGATACTTTTTCTGTCGGGATGTTCTCCGCTAGATGATGTCGTTGGTGATAATCCGGAGAAGGTGACGATTACCCTCATGCCTCAGGATGGAATCAATCTTTCACGACAGGAAGATGTTGCTAAAGGTGAAGTGGCGTCTGAGCCGGCATATATACCGAACGGAAGAAAGGGATATACTTTCGCCGGATGGTGTAAGGATGAGGAGGGAAAGGAGCCATTTGATTTTGCCAATACTGTGATAGAAGAAGATATGACCTTGTATGCTTCATATTCGAGGGATATTGTTCTTACCGACAGGGGCAAGGTATCACGTGTTACAGGCGCCTCTCTATCGGGCGAGGGTCTTGCTAATCCAAACAATACACATATCAGGTGGAATCTGGGAGGAACAGACCTTGGTATCATCTGGGAAATGAGCAACGGCGAGTACGGAATCCTGTTCGGAGACTCTTACGGCTCTGATTTCCGACCTGTAGGCGGAGGACCGGGTCCGGCAAGTGACTGGAGGAGCAATGTGCTTGCATTCTCCGACAACACAGACCTGGAGAACGGTCTGAAGTTCAAGAGCATGCTCGTTTCCAAGAGCAAACCCGACAGGGCGCTTCCTGTGATCGAAAGAGAAAACTACTTTGCATTCACCTACATTCCTACCGCAGCCATCGAACTCAATGGCAAGCAGTATATGCACTATATGTACTGGGAAGTGGGAACGACCATCCGTGCAGACCAGAACTACTCTTCCATCTATTGCTCGGAAGACTATGGTCAGACATGGTCGAGTTGCAGAGGAAAGATTTCCTTTGATACAGACTCCTATTTCGCGATGGTCGGTTATGCAAAGAAACCAGGTGACGAGTATTGCTATATGCTTGGCGCCCAGTCAGGAAGAGGCTACAGAAAGTCATCAGCCAAAGTCGCAAGATTCAAGTATGATGATATCCTGGACAAATCAAAATATGAATTCTGGAACGGAGGCAAACGTCAGTGGATAAGGGGAAAGGAATCTCAGGCGACTACCGTCCTTGACGGTACTGTAGGAGAACTTTCGGTCATGTATCTCGAAGAATACGACCGTTTCCTTACT
>SUYY01000067.1 GCA_015060205.1 Bacteroidales bacterium | reverse complement strand
AAATCAAGGGGTGCAGATTGGACATGCCCTGATGGTGATTATGTCAAGTTTGACAACAAGGGACATGCTCAGGAGTTGCGCCTGACCTCATCAGAAGGCGAGATTTATGAGGGTTCGGTAGCATGTGATGAAATCAGTGAACTGATCGACTTCAAAACTTCGAAAAGTGACTGGAATCAGTTCAGAGTTTATACTGTTGAAGGAATCCACACTGGTGCAGACGGTAACAAGGAGACCATTCGTTTCGGAATGCTTGAGCAAGAGTATACAGAAAAATACAATCAGGAAAAGTCCTTGGACAACTATAAGTTTGACGCGAATGGGAAACTTGCAGCATTTCGCATGACCTACCCGGATTTTGCCACATTTGAATATATGACTGAGAACGGGAAGGTGATAAGAAATATGATTACATACCCGGATGGAACGACAGTAAGTTTAGGGGAGGAAAAAATAACCGGCGATAAATACAAGGAGTATAAGGCAATGTCCTCTGCTCCTCATTACCTTAGTCTTGATCTTAGAGGCACACGCACCTATAAGGATGGATTGACGATTGATTTGTGGCTAAGGAGGCAAGAACCTCATTATCGGGATCAACAACCGTACTATAAGGGATCTTTTGGATTAAGGGAAGAAAAAACTAATGGTGATTACATAAAGTTGGTAAACCAGCTCTATGACGGTAGTAGTCTTAATAAGAACAATAACAAAGTCAATAACTACGGAATGGAAATAAGAGCCATCCAAAAGACCTTTCCGGATTATACGGTTATCATGGAAGCTCACCATAAATGTCGTGTGGAATACAAAAACGGCAATCTATATAGCGGGACAATCGAATGCATCGCAGAGGGAAACAGCCCTCTCATAAAGGACAGGAGGCTTGCTGCTCTGCAATTGGACACTCTTACAACCTTTGATAATATTGTTGGTGTGAAGTTAATACATGGTGTAGTGTGTGACCCTAAAGGAAAAATAATTGAAATATACCGTGAGGGGAGCAAACTTGATGAATTTGATTTCGAGCGTGAGCGTATACAACTCCAGGCACAGATGGATAGCGAATTGGAGAGGATCAAAAAGGAAAATGAAAAGAAGATTGCTGTGGAAAAATTGTATAAGGAGTTGGTTAATATACATGGTGAGAAAAATATGGAATCGGCATTGAGAGGGGAAATTAAGGTGGGAATGCACGAGGACCTGTTTGCCATTGCCGTGAAGGCTCGAGGATGGAATTTTGAACTTGATAGAGCAGGTGAAGATTATACGGTTTGCAGGGTGCATGGAGTGACTTACCACGATTATGGTAGCAAAGCAACCTTCAAGGATGGTACGATAGCTTATGTCACACTGTCAGGTAAGAAGGTCACACATGTAAATTGGTATGGCACTACGAGGGTATATTAGTCTAAATTTACTAACTTGCGGCCATTATGAGAATCAGTTCAGGACTCTCCGGCGCGCCGAAGGAAAACATGTATGATGGAATCACCGTCCTTGGCACCATAAGCGAAGGACGGTTTTTCCGTGTGCTCAAGGCCCGCATGGGTGCGAAATACATAATTCTGAAATCTGCGGTCCATAAGGATGCGATGACAACGGAGTTCCTCAGGCGGGAATATGAACTCGGCAGCACCTTGTCCCATTCATGCATAGTGACGACCCTCGGCTTTGAGGAAGACACCCCCGCAGGCCCGGCACTTATCCTTGAATATATAGAAGGCGTTTCCCTCGAAGATTATATCGCGACGCATCCGACGGATTCGGCGACTGACCGTGTCATCGATGATATCCTGGACGGCGTGGACTATCTTCACCATCGCGGCGTGCTTCATAACGACATCAAGCCGTCAAACATCATAGTCAACCCTCATGGGGCTGCCCGCATCATTGACTTCGGCCTTTCCCTCAGCGACGACTCCGTCTATAAAGGCTGCATGGGAGGCTCCAAAGGATATTCCGCCCCCGAGATTATGGCTGGCAAGGGCCCGGCAGGAGCAGCGTCTGACATATATTCCATAGGCCTGCTCATCAGACAGATGTCCGGCAGAAAGTATCGCAGGATCATCGACCGCTGCTGTCGTCAGAACCCCTCCGAAAGATATCAGAGCATCCCCGCGCTCAGGCGGGCCATCGCGCTCAGAAGATACCTTCCTGTGGCAGTTGCTGCAGTCATGTTCGCAGTGTTTGTGCTGACTATGATTCTCCCCTCAAAAGTGGAAACTGCCGTCACCGAGTCATCCCACAATGCCCTCAAAGACCGCCTGAGGACCGAAATGAGTACATTTTACATCCCGGCCCGCGACTCCATGCTCCGCCAGCAGACCTTTGCCGCCGCCTCAGTCTTCAAGGGCGAATATCTCCTTCGCTATGTCCATTTCCGCGATTCCCTCCCTGCTGATCAGCGCCTTGCCTGCGAGGAAATCTTCGCCGAGCAGTCCGCTGTGCTGGATTCGGTGCTGGTGGGGTTGCAGTAAAGGAATTATATGTAATAATTACTTTTGATATGGCACAATAGGGCCAAAAAGAACTTTTCTCAAACGACAATGAAGATTTTAGTATTCTTGCTCATTCTACTGAGTTTTTTGAGTTTTGACTCTACAGCGCAGCCAAAGGTCAGATTTATGTCTTATGGAGAGTCTGTGATATATTATACTTCTGTGGCAGATGCAGAAAACAAACTGATAGAACATATCAGGAGGAACGAGGATAATACAGGATTTCCATCGGGACTTTTTGCTGATTTGATCTTAAAAGATGAGAGATGTTTTGAATATGACTTCATCCGGTTGGCGGAAGCATCGCGTAGAGTTACATTTAGCCCTTTGGCTATAACCACATCGGATGATGGGAATCTGCGATTATATCATTGGGCTTCTGATTTGGGACTTAGGGAAATATATTCCGGCATAACTTCTTATAGGAATGATGACGAAATACACTCCCATAAATGTCTTGGTTGTGAAGATGCAGACGATGATATAGGACGGATGGCACATGGAGTCACAGAGATGCATACTATATCAGGGAGTAGCGGTAATAGTATCTATCTGACAAAGACGCAAATAGAGTCCGGAAATTATAGGTATACGACTTTAAGGGCTTGTACAATTGCTTCTGGCAGACTACAATTCATACAGATATTTCCCCAAGAATCAGGTTACGGGTCCTATATGGAATATACAAGGTTAGCGTATCCGGAAGATAAATCGGATGTCGTCCTTGATGGGACATACCTTATGATTCCTGAAACGGCAGATGGCGCGTTCTCATGCGAAGGCCGCCTTACTGGGCGCAGTCTGCAATATAGGTTTGATGGCTACAAGTACAGACACCAGGGGATTTCCTACCCGAAGGGATTGTATAATGGACTATGTAACTACAAAAATAATGTTGTAGTCATAAATGCTCATCCGTGGATTCTTCGTATAGACAGCATGCCGGACGGATCTCTCAGATATGCGTCTTGGAAAAACAAGGAGGAATCGATGAAGCCGGATCTTCTGCTTTCCAATGGACAGTGCGTATCGTCCGGATTTGATAATCAGAAATATATCTTCAGGAATGGAGAATATTTTTATGAAATCTCATGGACGGAGGAGAGAGATATGGGATTTTCACTTCCGATTTCGTGGAAACTTGTAGTAAAACACAACAGCAAGGTATTGATGACATTGACTTCGAAATAATACGGGATACAAATAGTTGCAGCCTGTATGAGTACTCGTCTGTCTCAATGGCGATGTGGTCGTTGGGCTTCTTCACGTTACTCAACTCTCCTCTCAAAGTAGGGCCAAGAAGGGCTATGGTTCATTCCCTTCTGGAATATACCTTTGTACAAAACAATCTAATCTATAAATATTATGTTCTGTACTAATTGTGGGGCAGAGATCCCTAGTGGGACAATTATTTGTCCTCAATGTGGAGTTCCAACGAATTCTACACAAACTACAACAACTGCACATGGCAGCAAAATGGCACCAAAAAGCGTCGGCGGCTTCATATGCGGCCTGCTTGGATTCCTACTGGAATGGCTCCCTCTGATTGGCCTAATTCTCTCTATTGTCGGAGTCGCTCTCTGCAGCAACGGAAAGAAAGAAGTGGCAAAAAATCCACAAGCGTACACCGGAACAGGTATGCTCACTGCTGGGCAAGTTCTTGGCATCATTGGCATAGTGGTCGGCGCTATTGCCTTGATTTTTACCTTAATCTGGTGTATCATTCTTGGCAACGGGGGATTCTTTTCTTTGATGGAAGAAATGATTAATATTTTGGACCTTTAGGAGAATAATGTCTGCATCTCAACTGAATGCAGTACTTGGCACAGAAAGTCCTAAAAGCCGTCTTATTGCATTCCTCCTATGTTCATTTGTCGGACTCATTGGAGTGCATCGTTTCTATCTCGGTCGTATTGGCTCAGGGATAACTATGATTTTTACTTTTGGCGGTCTTGGAATATGGCTACTTATTGATTGGATTATTATCCTCTGTGGAGATTTCAAGGATAATGATGGCAAGATAGTTTCCAATTGGAACATATAAAATCAAGAATATTGATAAATAAAGTTATAAACATATGAAAAAGAGTGTTTTGAAAATTTCTATTGCCGTAATTACTATGATGGCTGCTGTCTCTTGTGGCGGTAAACAAGAAGCAATCGAAAAGATGATATCTGCTTCTAATGTTGAAATTACTGGTTCAGACGCAAACGGCATTTCCATTACTGGCGACATCAAACTGTTTATGGTTCAAAATGAAAATAACCCCAAAAGATGGTCTATTCGCGCACTAGTGCCTTTGACAAACAACATGCAATACATGGAAATTGACGATATCTATTCGTCTGGTTTCGATTTGCTTGACGCTAACTATTCTGAAATTAACGACGACTTCGGCCTGCATATTCAAAATGAGAAACTGGCTATATCAATGCTCACATCTGTAGAAGGGACCAAGAAGAATATCGTCTTTGAACCAGTATGGGAAAGCATATCATATAGGGATTACAAAACGATTGTAGATTTCATAAATCGAACGGAGAATATCACATTCAATTTTATGATTGCCGGCTCTAATTCATCATATTCGTCCTCATCATATAATGCCTCAAAAGATTCGTATAGCGATGATTCTACCTCATCATACAATGCTTCTAATGATGAAAACAATGAGAGTTCATCATCGGAATCGTCAAGCAAGGATTGGGATTCTGTTCTTGATGAGTATGAAAAATACGTTGATGAGTATATTTCCATGTATAAGAAGGCGATGGCTGGTGATGTGAGTGCATTGTCTTCCTATATCGATCTCCTAGAAAGCGCAGAAAAATTATCGGATAAACTGGACGATGCTGAAGATGATATGACGACATCACAGATGAATCGTTATATGAAGATCACTCAAAAGATGACATCAGCCGCTTTAGATGCTTTAGACGAGTAAGATATGAAAAGAATTAGAATAATATCCCAAACCGCTATCCTGGCGCTGTTGTCTCTTATTGTTATATCATGTGGAGACACTAGTTTCTCAAAAGTCGGCATAGAGTTCCTTGATTCTGCTTTTGGTTATTCTAACTACACAGCCAAGAACTTGTTATCCAATGATATCAGTGTTGACGGGGAGACTGATAAACTTTCTTCCTCTGAAAAGAAGGACGCATATATGGAAGTTATAAAAGAACTGAAAGACGAACTTCCAGGAATAGTGTCAGACTTCAAATATCGATATGGTTTCACATACGATACTTGGTGTGGCAAAGGAGCCACTGCATTTTATTCATACGGAAGCAACAAGGAATACCTGATAGTGCTGGATTTTGATCAAGATTACTCTGACGAATGGAAAATTGATGACATTGATATCCATGAGATTCAATATCTAAACTCTGAATATAAATCCGAAATAGAAAGGCTTGCCAAATGTATTGAAGAAAGAGAAAAGGAGAATATTAAGTCGCAGAAGCAATCTGTAAAGCAGATGGAAAGCCTTATTAATTCTATTAAAGATCTCATGTCAGAGTCTCAATTAAACGAATTCAAGGAGATTAAATCTGGAAAGTAAATATTTTAAAGCCATGAAGAAAATCACAATTATATGTATCGCTTTATCGCTCCTTTTTGGAGGATTTACAACAAATGCAATATCTCCTGTTGCGGAGTCTTATTGCATTGCAGACGCCTCATCAGATTGGGACAAAGTGCTGGACGAATATGAGAAGTATGTTGACCAACTCATCGAGACCTATAAAAAAGCAAAGAGTGGCGACATGGTGGCAATGACCGAGTATGCCAAGTTGGCTGCTAAGGCGCAGAAGTTGTGCTCACAACTTGAAAAAGCCAAAGGCGATATGAATACTGCCCAAATGCAGAGATACATAAAGATTCTAAAAAAGATGACGGATGCCATGTCATCTATGTAATCCAAGTATATGCAATGATTTGTTCTTACATAAATGATAATTTTGGGCACCGCATACAGGTGCCCAAAATTTATTGCCATAGGCCAATAAAAAAGTTTATGGAAGAACTGTTCGTTGTTTCCGCAAATTTTGACAATGGACATTCCTTTAACGTCAATATAGTAAAGTACTCAATGAGTGGCAAACATGGCCTCTGGCGTTGACAAGTTTACGATATCGAAGGACAAAAGGTTTAATCAGAGTCGACCGGCAGACTTCCCCTGTATTTTCCCGATAAAACTCATCGTTTTGTATGTCCGAAATGCCGGTTTTGACCTGGTGGTTATGATGTAGGTGCATCTTTATGCGCTCCGTTGGTGCATCGTCACAGAAAAATAGCCAGATTCTTCTGTAACGATGTGCAAAAACGGTTCAAAATGCACGAAAATAGCCATCGTCACAGAAAAACACGGTTATTTTTCTGTGACGATGGCTCGCGAATGTCTGCAACTCAAATGTCTGTACCGACGGATGGCTTATCTCCTCGCTCCCGGGCCGTTCTCTTCGGTCCACCCTCGTGTGTCTTCTCGCTCCCGGCTTTTATCCTCTCGCTCCCGGTTTTCCGCCACCCTGGCCTTGTGCTGGACGGCCGGATCCGTTTCCACCCTGTGCGGGGTGTCCTGCTCCACCGGGGCCTTTGTGTCCTCCTTTGAAGTTGCGGATGTGCTGGCGGCGGAAGTTCTCCTCGGCCACATACAGTTTTGCGACTTTCTGTGCAGGCAGTACCTTGCGGTATTTGTCCACATCTCCCTTTCCGGACTCCTTGTGAATCTGTCTTGCAGCAAGGTAAGTATCAAGAAGGGCGTTGATTTCCTTGTCGGAGGCGGTGCCTTCCGCCAGAGCCTTCTTCATTGCCCGGAAGGCTGTCATCATGGCTTTCTGTGTTTCTTTTTTCTCCTGTGCGATCTGGTTGTAGACCGGCCAGAAGACCTGAGCCTCTTCCGGTGTGAGTTGGAGTTCCATGGTGATGAATGCGATCTTTTCGCTCATCATCTTTTCCTGCCAACCGCCTTTTTTCGGCTGTGCTTGAATGTTTGAGAATGAAAGCAGTGCAAGGACTGCCAGAATTGTAAACCTTTTCATGATAATAGTGTTTTGATTAAAGTTCTTCTACTTCCACCCCTGTATATATGAGGTATTCTATGATGTCTTCTTCCGTAAGGTCTGTCGAGGCATACTGCCCGGAAATTTCCTGATAGACCGCGTTGAAGTCGTCTGAAAATACAATGTAGTCTTCTTCGGTGAATTCCTCCCAGCCTGTCAGTCTTTCCGCCAGGAACCCGCCTGCCGTCAGGAAAAGAACCGCTGCTGCGGCGATACCCGCATACCGCCATCTCCTATGGCTGACCTTGTGCCTCTGATGTGCCGGTATCATTTTCAGGCCGGCCTTCATCCCCTCGAAATATCCTTCCGGGGTGTCGTAAGGCATTTGCCTCAGTGATTTATCTTGTAGTATGTCTTTCATATATTCTTTGTTTTACAGATCCTTCGACTCGCTTCGCTTGCTCAGGATGACAGTGGATGGTTTCTTGCTCAGGATGACAGTGTTTAATGTATGAATATCTTCTCGAGCCTTTCTTTTATTTTGTTATATGCATGATGGTAGGAGGCCTTCAATGCTCCGACGGATGTTCCGGTGATTTCCGAGATGTCTTCATATTTCATTTCATCGAAATATCTCAGATTGAACACCAGTTTCTGCTTGTGCGGGAGCCCTTGGATGGCCTTGTGGAGTTCCCTCTGCAATGAATCTCCGTTGAAGTACGGGTCATCGTCGATTCTGCCCGAAAGGACTGCATCCGCCACCTCCACATCAAGCCCGGCTTTCCCCTTTTTGCGCTGCAGGTGGTTCATTGTTTCATTGGTTGCAATCCTGTATATCCAGGTAAATATGTGCGAATCTCCTCTGAACGAGGGCAATCCCTTCCATATTTTCAGGAATATGTCCTGCATCACATCGTTTGTGTCCTCGTGACTGCCTGTAAGACGCCTTACATGCCAGTACAGACGCTCCGAATAGGAGTCGACGATGGCATTGAACGCCTTTTCGCAGTTGCCGGATTTTTGTAAATCTATGATTCTCGGGTCAGTCATCGCAGGATTAGACTATCTGACAATGTGTTGGTTTAATGCAAATTTAGAAAAATCAAAACAACTTCTTATCTTTGTGCGATTTATAGTTGAACCGATGAAGAAGACAAGAAATTTCTGTATCATAGCCCATATCGACCATGGCAAGAGTACCCTGGCGGACAGGATGCTGGAGATTACCAACACTCTCACGGCCCGTGACATGGAGAACCAGGTTCTGGACTCCATGGACCTTGAGAAGGAGAAGGGTATCACCATCAAGAGCCATGCGATCCAGATGGACTATGTATATAATGGTGAGCAGTACACTCTCAACCTCATCGACACTCCGGGCCATGTGGACTTTTCCTATGAGGTGTCCCGTGCCATCGCTTCCTGTGAGGGGGCGCTTCTGGTTGTGGACGCCACTCAGGGTATTCAGGCGCAGACTATTTCCAATCTGTATCTTGCCATAGAGCATGACCTTGAAATCATCCCTGTGCTTAACAAGATCGATGTGGAGTCGGCGATGGTGGATGTGGTTACGGATCAGGTGGTGGACCTTCTGGGATGCAAACCTGAGGAAGTGCTGCTGGCATCGGGAAAGACCGGGCAGGGCGTGAAGGAAGTGCTGGATGCCATCGTGGAAAGGATCCCGGCTCCGGCAGGCGACCCTGATGCGCCGCTTCAGGCCCTTATCTTCGACTCTGTATTTAATTCATTCCGCGGTATCATCGCATATTTCAAGGTTGTGAACGGTTCCATACGCCCTGGCGACAAGGTCAAGTTCGTCAGCACAGGAAAGGAATATGATGCTGATGAGATCGGAGTGCTCAAGATGAAGATGCACCCGCGTAAGGAGATTCCGTGCGGAAGTGTGGGATATATCATATCCGGCATAAAGAGTGCCGTAGAGGTGAAGGTGGGAGATACCATCACCCATGTCAACAATCCGTGCAAGGAGGCTATCGCCGGCTTTGAGGAGGTGAAGCCTATGGTCTTCGCAGGTATGTATCCGGTTGAAACAGACCAGTATGAAGAACTCAGGGCATCTCTGGAAAAGTTCCAACTCAATGATGCATCCCTTGTGTTCGAGCCGGAGTCTTCGCTTGCTCTCGGATTCGGTTTCCGTTGCGGCTTCCTGGGACTTCTGCATCTGGAAATCGTTCAGGAACGTCTTTACAGGGAGTTCAATATGGACGTCATCACGACGGTGCCGAACGTTTCATACAAGGTATATACGACTCAGGGGGAATGTCTTGATGTACATAATCCTTCCGGTCTCCCGGCTGCGACCCTCATTGACCATATCGAGGAACCGTATATCCGCGCACAGGTCATTTCAAGGTCGGATTATTACGGTCCTATCATGAAACTGTGCCTCGACAAGAGGGGCGTGCTCATCAACCAGCACTACCTCACGGCCGACCGTCTGGAACTGACATATGAAATGCCTCTGTCGGAGATTGTGTTTGACTTCTATGACAAACTCAAATCAATATCAAAGGGTTATGCATCATTTGACTATCATGTCATAGGGTTCAAGGAGGCTAAACTCGTGAAACTTGACATCCTGTTGAACGGTGACCCGGCCGATGCCTTGTCAAGCCTTATCCATGCGGACCACGCTTACGACTTCGGTCGCAAGATGTGCGAGAAACTCAAGGAACTGATACCTCGTCAGCAGTTCGATATCGCCATTCAGGCGGCTGTCGGAGCGAAGATCATAGCCCGCGAGACCGTGAAGGCTGTCCGTAAGGATGTGACGGCGAAATGTTATGGAGGTGATATCTCCCGTAAGAGAAAACTGTTGGAAAAGCAGAAACAGGGAAAGAAGAGGATGAGGCAGATCGGAACGGTGGAAGTGCCTCAGAGTGCCTTCATGGCCGTCTTGAAACTGGATTAATCTTCATGATGTCGACATAAACCATGTATGTTCTCTGATTGGCAAACTTTTTTGACGGGGGAAATTATGTGGTTTGTGCAAACGGATATGCATCGCGTTAAATTCTAGACTTTACTCCGGAATGAACATTAAGGCGATATCTTCAAATGTCGGTAAGGCGTTGCTTGTCAATGCCTTATTTATGATGTTGTCTATTATGGTGTCAATAGCGGACGGTTTGGATGAAGCCTTTGCACCATTGCTTATCAGTTTCCTTATCACATCCATAGTGGGAGCCTTCCCGTTGATCTTTGTGAGACATAGTCGCGAGAACTCAATCAGGGATGGCTATATCACCATAGTTGTTGCGTGGCTGATGTCGTTTATCGTAGGAATGCTGCCTTATGTCCTTTACGGAGGAGAATTCACATTAGTCAACGCATGGTTCGAAAGTGTTTCCGGTTACACCACGACGGGATCAACGATTCTTACAGATATAGAGAGTCTGCCCAGGAGTCTTCTTTTCTGGCGTTCTTCCACTCATTTCATAGGTGGACTTGGTGTTGTGGTATTCCTTCTTTTGATAATACCAAATGCCAGTTCGTTCAAATTCAGACTGTCTAATCTTGAAGTTTCCGCTTTGTCCCAATACGGGTATCGTTATCGTCGGACCAATGTGCCGAGAATTATGCTTTCTGTTTATGTCGGCCTGACGTTAATGGAAACATTGCTTCTGATGTTGGCCGGCATGTCTTTCTTTGATGCCGTCAACCATTCATTCAGCACTATGGCGACAGGCGGTTTCAGCACTAAAAACGCTTCAATAATGCATTTTGACTCTCCTGTGATAGATGTCATCATCATCGTCTTCATGATTCTGGCGTCAATGCATTTTGGAGTCATATATGCGATGTTGATAAAAAAGTCCCTTGCTCCGATTAAGAGGTCTGTAACCGCATATTATCTGAATGTGATATTGGTACTCTCGCTTATCGTTACTGTTGTATTGATGCTCCGCGGTGGGTATGATTCATTTGGCAAAGCCCTTCTGGACTCAGTGTTTCAAGTGGTCAGTTTCATCTCAACCACAGGATTCGGTAATGCAGACAATGCCTTGTGGCCTATGCTTGCGAATATATTCCTCATTTTCGCAGCCTTTCATTGCGGATGTTCGGGCTCGACTACCGGAGGTGTCAAGGCTGACCGGATGCTGATAATATTCAAGGAAACAGGAAATGAATTAAGGCGGCGTCTCCATCCTTCGTCAGTATTCCGCACTAAAATCGGTGACCATGCAGTCAACAGCGACCATATATCTGCCATTTTTCTTTATTTGGTGGCATATATGTTAATCTTCTTTGTGGCATTCATGGTGGTGTTGATGTCCGGGGTGGAAATCTCTGATGCCTTTTCTGGAACCTTGGCCTCCCTTGGAAACGTGGGTCCGGGATTAGGCGGATTAGGAACAATGGGAAATTACGCGTCACAGCCGGTTTTTGCCAAGATAATATATTCTGTGGTGATGTTTCTTGGACGTCTCGAGATTTTCCCGGTTCTTGCAGTGCTGCATATGGCATTTCATTCCAGTAAGAATACCAGAAAAGCCTGACAGAATCCCCGTGGTGTTTCGGGGCAGTGCCGTTCCGATTCAGAACGGAATGAAGTGGTCAGGTGTGATTCCTCATAAAATCTTGGGGGAATCGGGAAAAATAGTTTGAAAAATCTTGGGGGAATCGGGGTTTTGGGTAAATAAAATCTTGGGGGAATCGGGAAATATTTTTGTTAGTTGTTGATTATCTGTAATTTATCATTATATTTGCTAGCAAATATGAGCGATATGAAAAAAAGAGTATTTAAACGTAAGATTTATAATGCCATCGGAGAGTGGAAACGTAAGAGCAATGGCCAGACTGCGCTTCTGATTGAAGGCGCTCGTCGTATTGGTAAA
>SUYY01000066.1 GCA_015060205.1 Bacteroidales bacterium | reverse complement strand
TTTTATAATTTGCTGATTTTCAGCGTTTATTGCGGAGAGAGAGGGATTCGAACCCCCGGACCCGTTAAGATCAACGGTTTTCAAGACCGCCGCATTCGACCACTCTGCCATCTCTCCAATATGTTTCCCTCGAAAGGGAATGCAAAGGTACGAATATTTTCGAAACCTGCAAATTTTTCTGCGACTTTTTTCTCAAAAGGACATTTATGCCATCAGGAAAGAAAGTCTTACTGTTCCTTTGAGAAGAACTTGTACTGGAACAGAAGCAGGTAGATTGCTCCGCAGGTGACACAACTGTCCGCAAAGTTGAATACGGCTCCGAAGAAGGTCTGCGGATAGTCCATCCAAGGAAGTCTGTAGTCAAAGAGCGGGAAATAGAACATATCCACCACACGTCCGAACATGAACGGGAATGGTGCTCCCGGCATGGTGATCTCCGGCCAGATAAGACCGTAGAAGAAGCAGTCTATGATGTTTCCCATAGCACCTGCCGTGATCATTGTCAGTCCGACAAGAACACCCGTTGGAGTATCCGTCCTGCGGGAAAGCCCCTTTATCCACCAGCATAACGCACCGAACAGGACTATTCTGAATATGGAAAGCAGAGCCTTGCCCCAGAACCCGCCGAACGCCATGCCGAATGCCATGCCTTCGTTAAGGACATAGTGCAGTTTGAACCAATCCCCTATCACATCAATGGTCTCGCCAAGACTCATGTTTGTCTTGACGAGTACCTTGATTATCTGATCTATGACGACGAGAAGCGCTCCTAAAATAAAGAGTCTTGTTCCTTTTGAGATCTTCATAAAGGACTACTTGTTCTTGTTCATCATTTCCTTTGCTTCCACAGTAAGGGTAGCGTGCGGAACAAGACGAAGCCTTTCCTTAGGGATGAGTTTGCCTGTCATGCGGCACACTCCATATGTCTTGTTCTCAATTCTGATAAGGGCAGCCTCAAGGTTCTGGATAAACTTGTACTGACGCTGGGCAAGCGCACCTGCCTCCTCCTTGGAAAGAGTCATGGCACCCTCTTCCATTACCTTGAAAGTAGGGGATGTATCCTCGATATCATTGCTTGAATCGTGTGTGATGATATCACGAAGATGCTTATATTCCTTCTTTGCCTTTTCGAGCATTTCAAGTATGATGGCCTTGAACTCCTGGAGTTCTTCATCACTGTAGCGGACCTTCTCCGATACATTCTTCATTTCTTCTGCCATAATATATTGGTTTATTAGTTAATATTTCTTTTGGACCGGCCAAGTCGCGGACAACTGTTACCTGCGCTCTACCGAGATGCGGATGGACGCGTCGTTCCATTCAACTTCCGGAGCGTCTCCTGCCTGGTCAAGCGAACCTTTCTCCACAGAAAGTGCGAGGGTCTGTGCAGCCACATATGCCCCGAAGTTCTCGAGAGAGGAAGCGATCTCGTCACCGTCCTGTCCGTCAGCAAAAATCTTCACATCTATCTTGTCTGTCACATCAAAACCGCTGCTCTTGCGAAGGTTCTGGATACGGTTGATAAGTTCTCGGGCCACACCTTCCTGCTTGAGTGCCTCGGTGATGGTCACATCCAGGGCGATTGTCATGGAGCCTTCAGTAGCCACAAGCCAGCCCGGCATATCCTCTGACGAGATTTCATAATCTCCCTTGTTCAAGGTCACGTCACCGGAAGGCAGGTTCAGAACATATCCTGTGCCAGAAGCCTCTGAAGCCTGGATTGCAGAAATGACTTCCTGACTCAATGTGCAGAATGCAGCAGCGATTTCCTTCATCTGCTTGCCATATATCTTGCCGAGAGTCTTGAAGTTAGGACGAATCTTCTTGGTGATAAGACCGGCAGTGTCGGAAATGAACTCTGCATCCTTCACATTCACCTCACCGAGGATAAGTTCCTTTACAGCCTCCAACTGGTCCTTGACACGGGCATCGATGACAGGTATTATGATCTTTGAAAGCGGCTTGCGCACATTTATCTCCGCCTTGCGGCGAAGGGCAAGAACCATTGATGTAGCCCTCTGCGCAAGTGCCATCCTCTCCTCAAGATCCTTGTCCACTACGGTCTGGTCATATGCAGGCATAGCGACATAGTGTACAGACTCGGACTCTCCTTCCACAAGGTCAAGATAGAGTCTGTCCATGAAGAACGGAGCGATAGGGGCAGCAAGTTTAGAAACTGCCACAAGTACCTGATACAAAGTCTGATATGCAGAAAGTTTATCTGTATCCATTGTGCCTCCCCAGAATCTCTTTCTTCCCAGACGCACATACCAGTTGCTGAGGTGATCGCAGACGAAATCCTGGATCAGACGGCCCGCCGTGGTGATGTCGTAATCCTCATATGCGGCAACAACATCCTTCACAAGTGTATTGAGAAGAGATATCACCCACCTGTCGATTTCAGGACGCTCAGACATAGGAACCGCCTCGGTCTTAGGGTCGAATCCGTCGATATTCGCGTAGAGCGCGAAGAACGAATATGTATTGTACAATGTTCCGAAGAACTTACGACGCACCTCGTCCACTCCTGCAGAGTCGAAACGAAGGTTGTCCCATGGCTGTGAATTGGTGAGCATATACCATCTTACAGCATCGGCGCCATAAGTGTCAAGTGCCCAGAACGGATCCACCGCATTTCCGAGTCGCTTGCTCATCTTGTTGCCGTCCTTGTCCAGAACAAGACCGTTGGAGATGACCCTCTTGAATGCGCACTTGTCGCTTACCATGGTATTGATGGCATGGAGAGTATAGAACCATCCGCGTGTCTGGTCGACTCCTTCGGCAATGAAGTCTGCAGTGATGCCGAACTTCTCGTTTCCGAGGTTGCGGAGTCCTTCCTGAGCATATGGCATGGCACCTGAATCGAACCATACGTCGATAAGGTCAAGTTCCCTTACCATCTTGCGGCCGCTGTCTGAAACGAGGAATATGTTGTCCACATAAGGGCGGTGGATATCTATCTTGTCATAATTCTCCTTGGACATGTCGGCAGGATCGAAGCCCTTTGCAGCGAACGGATTCTCAGTCATGATTCCTGCAGCGACAGCCTTGTCGATCTCTGCATAAAGTTCCGCGATGGAACCGATGCACTTTGCCTCTTTTCCGTCCTCGGTCTGCCAGATAGGGAGAGGAGTACCCCAGTAACGGCTTCTCGAGAGGTTCCAGTCCTGGATATTCTCAAGCCATTTTCCAAAACGGCCTGTACCGGTGGATTCAGGCTTCCATGTGATGCTCTCGTTGAGTTCCATCATGCGCTCACGTACCGCTGTGGTCTTGATGAACCATGAGTTGAGCGGATAGTAAAGCACCGGCTTGTCGGTACGCCAGCAATGAGGATAGTTATGTGTATGCTTCTCGATCTTGAAAGCCTTGTTCTGCTGCTTGAGCATCACGCAGAGGTCCACATCAAGTGTAGGAGCATCTTCCGGCAATGAAGCATCGTATGAATTCTTCACATATCTTCCTGCCCACTCCGCATATTCGTCGGACATGTTTGCAGAAGCATATTCAGGGTCGAGGTCCTCTATACGGAAGAAACGGCCTCTGAGGTCCACCTGAGCCTGAAGGTCACCGTTGCGGTCGACCACCTGAAGGCCCGGCACACCTGCAAGGCGGGCAACCTTGGCGTCATCGGCACCGAATGTAGGCGCGATATGCACGATACCTGTACCGTCCTCTGTAGTCACATAATCACCAGGGATAACCTTGAATGCACCCTCGCCAGGATTGAACCATGGGATGAGTTGCTCATATGAGATTCCGGTGAGTTCAGTACCCTTGAGAACTCCGTCTAGCACCTTGAATGGCACAAGTTTGTCACCAGGCTTGTAGTCCTCAAGCGCGATTTCAGCAGCCTTAGGATTGAAGTGTGCGTTGACAAGAGCCTGAGCCACGACATAAAGTGCCGGCGCTCCTGTATATGGGTTGAACGAAAGCACCCTCACATAGTCGATGTTCGGACCGACGCAGAGAGCGGTATTCGAAGGAAGAGTCCATGGAGTAGTGGTCCATGCAAGGAAATACGGCTGTACGCCCTGCTCATAGAGGAACTCGGACTTCGCGTCACGAACCACCTTGAACTGAGCCACCGCTGTAGTATCCTTCACATCACGATAGCAGCCCGGCTGGTTGAGTTCGTGGGTACTCAGACCTGTTCCTGCTGCAGGAGAATATGGCTGGATGGACTTGCCCTTATAGAGAAGGCCCTTGTCATATATCTTCTTGAGAAGGTACCAGAGAGTCTCTATATAACGGTTGTCATACGTGATATACGGATCGTTCATATCGACCCAATATCCTACCCTTTCGGTCATGTTGACCCACTCGGCAGTATACTTCATCACCTCTTTGCGACATGCGTCGTTATACTCCTCCACAGTGATCTTGGTGCCGATATCCTCCTTTGTGATACAGAGCATCTTCTCCACTCCGAGTTCCACCGGAAGACCGTGAGTGTCCCATCCGGCACGGCGATTTACCTTATATCCGCTCTGTGTCTTGTAGCGGCAGATGGCATCCTTGATGGAACGGGCCATGACATGGTGAATGCCGGGCATACCGTTAGCGGAAGGCGGACCTTCAAAAAAGATGAACTCCGGCGCCCCCTCCCTCAACTCAAGAGATTTTTCAAATGCATGATTCTTCTTCCATCTGTCCAGAATCTCATTGCCTGCCGCAACCAGATCAAGACCTTTATATTCCTTAAATGCCATATTTTGAAAATAATTATCTACTTTTGCATTACGGGACTGCGTCCCAAACTTTTCAATCCGCAAATATAATCATTTTAAGGATATATATGAATATCATAGACGTCATTATTTTGATATGTCTGGTTCCGGCAGTCTTTCAGGGCTACAGGAAAGGGTTCATATCCCAGGCCATCTCCATAGTTTCGCTTGTCGTAGGCATATGGGCATCCGCACGTTTCGCCGATATGGTCACGGCATGGATAGCACAATATATCACAGCATCCGAGCCTGTCCTGAAACTTGTAGCGTTCGCACTTATCCTCATACTTGTGTTTCTCGCCCTGGGGCTGATAGGAAGACTTCTCGAGTCGATTCTGAACTTCGCTTTCCTCGGATGGGTGAACAGGCTTCTGGGCATAGTGTTCTCACTTCTGAAGACTTTGCTGATAATAGGCCTGGTAATCATCCTGTTCAACTCTCTGAACTCGAACATAGGGCTTGTAAAACCTGAGACCCTGGCGGATTCCGCATTATACCAGCCTATCAAAAATCTCGCTGACGTAGTATTCCCATTCATCAAGAACCTATTGACCCTTAAATAGATATGGAAAGAATCATTCTACTGGAAACATCAACAGCCCTATGCTCTGCCGCTCTTGCCGAGGACGGATGCGTGAGCGCATACAGAGAAAGTTCCGCACCTAAGGCACATGCCTCACTGACTGCGGTGTTCGTGCAGGAGATCCTCGAAGAAAGAGGGTTGAAACTTGCGGACTGCGATGCGGTGTGCGTGAGCAAAGGTCCGGGATCATATACCGGTCTGCGTGTGGGCGTTTCCACGGCGAAGGGTCTGTGTTTCGGCTCCGGAAAGCCGCTTCTGGCCGTGGGGACACTTGATACGCTTGTGGCACAGGCGAGGGAGATTCCCGGTCAAGCCGGGAATGACGGGACGGTAGGGAATGACGGGACAGCAGAGAATGACGGGACAGCAGGGAATGACAGGACAGCAGGGAATGACAGGACGGCCGGGAATGACGGGACAGCAGGGAATGACAGGACAGCAGGGAATGACAGGACAGCAGGGAATTTTAAATACATCATCCCGATGATAGACGCCCGCAGAATGGAGGTATATTCCGCAATATTCACCCCGGACGGAAACCAACTCACCCAGACAACCCCTGTGATAGTTGACGAAAACAGTTATTCAGAATATCTCGAGCAAGGTCCTTGTCTTTTCATCGGAGACGGAGCAGGCAAATGTGCTGACGTTATAAAACACCCGAATGCACGTTTCCACCAGTGCAACCCGAAGGCATCTGCAATGCTGGTCCCTGCAGTCGAGGCATATAAAAAGAAACAGTTCGAAGATGTTGCATACTTCGAACCGTTCTATCTGAAGGAATTTGTAGCGACTGTGAGCAAGAAGAAACTTTTCTAAGCATTCCGCTACTGCTCAATCGCTTTCTGTATGATGTCGTCTATCGGAATGTAGAACCTGTAGAAGGCCTCCTCTCCGACCTTGGAGAAACGTCCGACAAGACCGTTGATCTGAGGCATCATATAACTTTTCGATTTCTCCCATTCACCCTCGGCAGGAACGATGCCGTCGACCCGGGATGCAAAATCCAGGAACTGCCTCTCGAGATTGATATCCTTGAGATACTTCTCGAGGCTTGCAAAATCACTTATTCCCGCCAAAGCGCCTCTGTACTTGTCGAACATCGTCGATGCAAAACGCACAGGCGTTGCCTTCTTGGTGCAGTTCATATAGAACTTCGTTGCCTTGGTAGTGTCTATCGGCACGAAAACATCAGGAATTATACCTCCTCCGCCATAGACTCTGCGTCCCTTGACCGTATAATACAATGCCGTGGTATCCACCTTTATGCTGTCGGCAGAGGTCATCTCTCCATGGGCATACCTCTCATATATGTCATATGCGTAATCCTTGTCGTAAGGTTTCTGGATGCAGCGACCCGAAGGTGTGTGGAAACGGGCGACAGTAAGCCTGATTCCCGAGCCGTCCGTGAAGTTGATAGGCTCCTGCACAAGTCCCTTTCCATATGAGCGGCGTCCTACGATCACACCACGCTCATTATCCTGCATCGCACCGGCAAATATCTCGCTTGAAGATGCTGTACCGTCATCTATCAGCACGGCAAGTCTCACATCCTTGAGTTTTCCCTTGCCATCCGCCTTGTAACTCTGTCTTGGTCTGTGCAGACCTTCCATATAGACGATCTCATCATCCTTCTCCAGAAACTCGTTGGACAGGAGAAGGGACTGGTCGAAATATCCGCCACTGTTGTTCCTGAGGTCGAAAATAAGTTTCTCCATACCCTGAGAAAGAAGTCTGGTATATGCTTCACGGAACTCCTTGCTTGTGGTACGGGTGAACTTGGTGAGTTTTATATATCCGGTCACGTCATCTATCATGAATGCGGCATCGACACAATGCACCGGAATCTTGTCTCTGGTGATGTCAAACGGTATCATGGTACCGTCCCTGCTTACCGTTATCTTCACCTTGGTACCCTTAGGACCCTTCATCATCCTGACCATGCTGTCCTGCGGGGTCTTCACTCCGGCAATAACCTTGTCATCCACCTTGATGATTCTGTCTCCCTGCTGCAGTCCCGCCTTCTCGGAAGGGCCTCCAGGGATGGTTGTAAGGACGATGGCAGTATCTTCGGGCACATTGAAAGTGATGCCGATTCCCTCGAAATTGCCTGCTAGTTCACTATCCGACTCTGTAAGTTCAACGGGTGGCAGATACACCGAATGCGGGTCCAGTTCAGAGAGTGCTGCAACCACTGCGGCATCGGTCATCTTCTCCATGTCGATGGTATCCACATAATTCTTCTGGACCTCCTGAAGGATCAGATTGAGTTTGCGCCAACGGTTATAGTCCCCGTCAAACTTCTTCTTTTCCCAGATCTTGGAAAATGACAATGTCAGGACGACTCCCAGGATCACTCCAAGGACTGCCGTAAGTATGTTTATCTTGTTTTTCATGTTCATCACTGTACCTGTTCCACTTCTATTCCGGCACGGACAAGAAGGTCTATGCCATCTGTAATACGATATGCATCACGGTAAACAACCCTCTTGATGCCGGCCTGGATGATGAGTTTTGCACACTCAACGCAAGGTGATGCCGTCACATAAAGCGTCGCATCGTTGCTGCTGTTGCCTGACTTGGCGACCTTGGTGATTGCATTTGCTTCAGCATGAAGTACATACGGCTTGGTGACACCGTTTTCGTCCTCACAGATATTTTCAAATCCGGAAGGTGTGCCGTTGTAGCCGTCTGAAATGATCATCTTGTCCTTCACTATCAGGGCGCCGACCTGACGTCTCTTGCAATAGGAGTTGCGGGCCCAGACTCCGGCCATTTCTATATAACTCTGATCGAATTTTTCCATATTTTTCGGTATAGATCCTTCACTTCGTTCAGGATGACATAAAGAACATGTTCAGGATGACATGAATCACCTCTGGTACAGATATCTCTTGATGCTCTTCTTAGGAGTACGCTCAAAGTCCTCCGACATGACCTCTATCTTCTTGAGTTTCGCATAGTTAGGAAGTTCCTTATTCAGTTCGGTCAATGTTCCCTCCATATACTTCACGAAATCCTCCTGCTTCATTCCGTCACGGGCACCCTGCTGGAAATCCGGATATATGAGTGCCGTAAGACCGCCGTTGTCCTCCACCACAAGGGAATCAACAACATACGGCTGACTGTTGATCACGGTCTCCACTTCCTCAGGATATATGTTCTGACCGCTAGGACCAAGTATCATACATTTTGTACGTCCCTTGATGAAAAGGCTTCCCTCAGAATCGAGAACACCCATATCTCCCGTGCGGAACCATCCGTCTTCGGTAAGAACCTCTGCCGTAGCCTCCTCGTTCTTGAAATATCCGAGGAACACATTATCTCCCTTGATCTGGATTTCACCCGGAATCTCGGCAGGATCTGAAGAACATATCCTCACCTGCATGTTAGGTGCAGCCTTTCCGCAGGAGTAGAGTTTTTCCTCCTTCCAGTCGTCATAGGTGATGATAGGTGCACATTCGGTCATGCCGTATCCCACTGTGAACGGGAAATTCATCTTCTTGAAGAAGGCCTCCACTTCCTTGTTGAAGGCCGCTCCACCGATGATCACCTCGTAGAACTCTCCTCCGAAGGCATTCACGAGTTCCGTGCGTATCTTGTTCATAAGCACCTGATTGAGGATAGGGAGTTTCATGAGGACCTTGATACCTTCCTTCTCGAGGATCGGCTTCACCTTGGTCTTGTATATCTTCTCGATTACAAGAGGAACAGCGATGATGATATATGGCTTGACCTCTGCCAGTGCCTGCATGATGATCTTCGGACTAGGGACGCGTGAAAGGAAATGCACATGCGCACCCACTGTCAACTCATAAAGAAGTTCGAACATGAGTCCGTACATATGAGCAGACGGAAGCATGGAGACAACGCTCTTGGTACTGTCAAGACCCGGGAGGACCTTCCGGGCAAACTCAATGTTGGACCTCAAGGCACGATACGGTACCATAACACCCTTCGAAAAACCGGAAGTTCCTGATGTATAATTAATTACTGCAAGTTCGTCCGCAGAATCCTCATAGTAGTCAAGATCGTCCGATGTGAACACATTCGGATATTTCCTTCCGAAAAGTTCGTTCAGATGCTCTCGGGCAGAAACTATCCTTTCATCCCTTGCATAAAGAAGTTTGAAGGTATTGACCTGGATGATTGCATGCAGGTCCGGCATTTCAGATTCTGTAAGTCCTTCCCAGATGACATCATCGACGAAAAGGATCTTTGCTTCAGAATGATTTACAAGATGATGGATATTGCTGGACTTGAACTCATGAAGGAGAGGAACAGGCACAGCACCATATGTCAATGCAGACAGGAACGCCACAGCCCAGTTGGCCTGGTTTCTGGAACAAAGAGCGACCTTGTCCCCCTTCTGCAGTCCGCACTCTTCAAACATGATATGCATCTTCTCTATCCTTCTCGCCACATCCCTGTAGTGCAGGGTTATACCCTGATAGTTTGAAATTGCAGGACGGTCCCAATTCTTTTTGAACGATTCCTGAAATAGTTTGTTAACTGATGTGAATTCCATATAATTCCAAATTTTGTGTGTCTATCTTATCTTCACAGTCCTCGACTTGCCGTCATAGCAGTTGACCTGGACGGAAGTATTGTCAAGAACCTTCACCTCGCTGTCCGGACGGATCTTTTCATCGCCCTCAAAGACAGTAAGAGGTTCTCCACCATAAAACGGATATATGAGTGTCTGCATGGAGGTCCTTACCACCCAGAAGTTCTTGCCTCCTGCGATGAGTTTTTCCGGAAGTGACTTTATGGTCTCTTCAGGAGCGATGCTCCTCCATGAGTCAGGCTTCTTGCCTTTAAGATTATACATCTCTATGGTGTTGTCCTTGTGAAGGACCATGATATTGTATTTCCTTGCCCCGCTGAAATCATATACATCGGGACCGAGGAGTATTTCCTTTCCGAGATTCAGAGGGAATCCGCTCACATATCTTCCGAGCCTGTCTATGACATAGATCTCTTGTCCTGCTCCGAATATTATCTGGAGTTTTCCGTTTGCATAATAATCAACATTATGCGCTGTACCGCAAAGGCTCTTGCCGAACGGAACACCCCAAAGGTCCTTTCCGTTCTCGTCCCTCAGACAAATCGCCTTCTGCGAGTTCTGATAGAAAGTATTGACTTTGCCTGTATGTGAATTCTTCACCTTGAAAGGTCCTTCCGGTACCACGACCGTGGTATCTCTCTCAAACACAGGAGCCTTGGTCTTCTTCATGGTCAGAGAACGCACCTGCATATCAAGGGTCATCCCGTCCTTGTCCTTTCCGACAGTTATGACTGCAGGAGCATATTCCGCATTCATCGCACCTGCAAGTTTGGCGAGAGCGGGCTCCTTCAAGGAGGATTTAACAAGATCCTCATCTTCTGTCAGGGAGCAGTAGACCAGTGCCAGAACAGGTTCGCCGGAAAGAAGATCCTGTCTGCCGGCATCCGACATGTAATCAGTCAGACTATAGTCCAATGCATTTCTTCCGGCATATTCATTTACGGCAGCCTCACTTCCTGACACGACCCAGCCGTCGATATATGTAAAGCATGATTCATCATCCAGAGAGAACAGACGGCCGAACACAGAGGCGGCAAAACCGCCATAAGCCCACTTATGCACAGCAGGGACATAACCCCTCAGTGAAGTGATGCCGTTGCCCTTGAAAATGGCTTCGATATTTCTGCCGTCAGTATGGATGAGATTGACCTTCTCGACCTTTCCGTCTACCTTGAATGAGGCGTTTGCTATCTCCTTCACTCCTATTTCCAGGAAAAGTTCCTCAGGTGCGACTCCTGACGAAGACTCGAGCGTCTTCTGCTTCATTGCAAGATCCTGAAGAGACTGACGCGAATCTATAAAAGACTTGTAGCGGGATATATATTCCTGAGGCTCGGAAAGCGGTAGTGCGACCGCAGTCAAGGTATATGATGGGAGCACATCGGAGACATGAGAGACAGACGGATTGCCGTTTTCAAGCACCGTAAGATACTCATCCGGTTCGGAATCATGAATCAGGACGCCATCAAAAGAAAACGGTTTGTCCTGTCCATGGTCAAAGGCGAAGGCACACCAGTCCGCAGTGCGCTCCAGAAAAGAAGCATGACGGGTTATCGTCTTTCCGCACGCTTGAGAAAGCAGTTTACGAAGATGAAGGTTCGGAGCAAAGACCAGTACGTCCCCCTCCACCGACTCCAGCGCATCAATGAAACCGGGTGAATCCGCAATGGACACTCTCGTATCCAGATGTCGGGAAGATGATTTTACAAGCGCATCTGACTCAGAGACAATGAGATATCTGCCATTCCTATGCGAACTGCAACCAAGACCTGCTACCCTGTCGGCAAGATATGCCGAAGCATTTTCCGACACATCATCCATATCGAACACATACAATGGGATAAGTTTGCCGGAATAATGAAGGGAAAAAGCCATCGGACTCTTCTTAAGAGATGCCAGAATCCCTCTCTGCATGTCGGCACATAGAGAATCCGCAAATGCAAAAGATGACAGAAGACCTCCGAAGGCATTGTCGGCACGTGATGAGCATCCGACCAGAACGGCATCAGAAGGAATTGCCGCAAGAACTTCTTCAGATCCCTTGAACGACAACTTTTCCCTCTCACGGGCATCTCCGGTACCGGAATACAGGAAAGCGATGGCGACCCCTAAAGCCGCCAACATTGCAAAAAGGACCGCCAGACAGGTTATGAGCGTCTTTCTGCTCATCCCTTAACTGCGATTGCCTCGATCTCCACCTTGACTCCAAGAGGAAGTGCCGCAGCCTGATAACATGCCCTGGCAGGCTTGTCACCTGTAAAATATTCGGCATATACCTCATTTACAGCCTTGAAATCAGCGATATCAGCAAGAAGGACTGTTGTCTTCACCACATCATCATAGGTCATGCCTGCCTCCTTGAGGATCGCTCCGATGTTCTTGAGCGACTGATGAGCAGCCTCCACGATATCCTCCTGCACCTTGCCGTCAGCAGGGTTCACAGGAATCTGTCCTGAAATATAAAGCGTTCCATTCACTTCAATGGCCTGTGAATATGGGCCCACCGCCTTAGGTGCATCCGGAGTTGCTATTACCCTTTTCATGTTGTTGATGTTTATACGTTTGTTATCGTTTATCGTATCATGCGCACAATATTCTCTCACGCGCACACGCACGCACAATAGTGCAAATATAGATAAAAGATAGGAATCTGCAAAAGTGTTCAGGGCATATAACGCAAAAGCGGATGCACATGGTGATGTGCATCCGCTTTTGTAGCCCCGAGCAGAATCGAACTGCTATCTAAAGTTTAGGAAACTTCCATTCTATCCGTTGAACTACAGGGCCGTCCGTATTACTCAGCCTTCTTCTCGATGATCTGACGACCTCTGTAATAGCCAC
>SUYY01000065.1 GCA_015060205.1 Bacteroidales bacterium | reverse complement strand
CACTGGCAGCAAAGGCGGCAGGTGCAGACGTGACCCACCTCGATTCCGTCCGCCAGGTAGTGACATGGGCACGCGGAAATATGGAGGCAAGCCGTCTTGACAACATAAGATGGATCGTGGAGGACGCGCTCAAGTTCGCCCGCAGGGAGGCCAAGAGGGGCAATACATATCAGGGAATCATCCTTGACCCGCCGGCATACGGACACGGACCGGACGGAGAGAAATGGAAACTGGACGAATGCCTCAACGAAATGCTCCAGTGCGTGGCTGCAATCCTCGCCCCGCAGGACAGTTTCATGGTCCTCAATCTTTATTCAAACGGCTATTCTGCCGTACTTGGAGAAACCATCGTAAAGCAGGCCTTCTGCCTTAAAAACGCATACAAGTCCCTCGATTTCGGGGAACTTGTGCTACGCGACTCCTACGGCAAGAATCTGCCGCTGAGTGTATTTGTAAGACTGGCGAGATGATCAGTCGAAGTTGAATAATGACTTCATCTTCTTCAGTGCATTCCTTCCTTTAAGAACACACGGTTTTTCTATCGCTTCCGACTGGATTTCCTCATGGTCATCCCTGTGCACCGTGTCAAGGTGGTCCGGATTCTTGTGCTTGAGGTTCGATGTAGGACGGCCGTGGTACAGACACAGGACGCTTCCCTGAAGATCCCAGACATTGTCATGCATGGAGATTGACGGATACCAAGCATTGAACAGTCTTATGCAATAGTCTTCCGCACGGGTGAATGTATTGCCCCGGATTATGAATTCCTTGGTGTCGGCTGTAGTATCATAGAACATCAGATGTGCGGCATTGGGATTCCAGCGCTGGAGATGTCCCCAACCGCTGCCGGCATTTCTGCAGATGTTGTTCTCAAAGACAATGTTCTCTGTCTTCGCACCCTCGCCCTGCTGCCAGTATTCATAAGAATATTCGCAGTTCCATATCTCATTACCTCTGTAGATGATGTTTTTCTGCACGACCTCATCCACATTGGACTGATTGGTGATACCTGCATCCCAGCACTCCCAGATACGGCAGTTCTCGACCAGGATATCAGATGCCCTGCTCCAGAATTCGATTCCGTTCCCATAACGGACACCGCGTCCGGCATTGTCAAAATACAGTGAGCTGCCTCCAATCCATGACACATCACAATTTCTTATGACAATGCGCTTCACTCTGCTGCCGCCTATGCCGTGAGCAGCTCCATATCTGAGCCATAGTCCGTCATACACAACGTCATGACACCTGGCCTGCGAAATCACATGCTGCTTTTCAGCCAGCTCTATAGACGAGAATCTCTCACCCGGATTTACAGGACTCTTCATATAGACCGCATTGTCTTCGCGTACCCAGCAGAAATGCAGGTCTTTCGAGATCTGGTCACGCCTGTCCACTTTCCATGCACAGCCCGACTCGCCATGATCAAGGATTATGTTGCCAAGCTCGTCATTCGACGGCTGTTCACAGCACCAGATGCCTTTCTGAACTTCCTTCCAAGCATGTGGAGAACTTGCATCGTAAGACGGCTCAATGACAGGCTTGTCTCCCTCGCCGAAAGCACCGTAGACTATAGGATCCGATATCCTGCCGGATTTGGGTTCCAGATGTCCGCGGAAGACGTCGCCTCTTCTGAACAGGATCTTGTCACCGAAACCGAGAATTGCCTTATTTACCTTGTCAAGTGTCTTCCATGCAGTGGCCGGACTCAATCCGTCTGCGGCATCGTCACCATCGGCACTTACATAATATGTCAGACCGGAATACTGTCTGTTCTCTTCCTCGATGATCCTGATCCACCCTGCCGGAAGAAGAACTTTCCAGCCCTGGGACGCAATCCTTTTGATTAATGCCGCCTCTTCGCCAGGCCTCACATCTACAACCTTGATCCCGGAAGGCACCTCCATCTTTCGGGTAAGAAGGTTGTTCTTCCATTTTATATATGCCAGCAGAGACTTCATTTCAGGGGAATCCCCCTCCTGAGGTACACGTTCCACAACAAACGGAACATCTGCCTCTACAAGTGTCTCTGCAGCGGTCTTCATCTTGGCTAAATCGCCATCGAGAAGCCTTACCACAGTCCTTGTCTCCACACTTTCCCGTGGAAGGTCTGCCCCGCCAGCGATATTCTGAGCCAGAGATGCAAGCGGAAAAAACAGAACGGAAAATGCAATCAAAAATTTTCTCATATCGTGGTGAATCTGTAAATACATGTCTGTCTATAGGTTTCGCCTGGGCGGAGCACAGTTGACGGGAACTGCGGCTGATTTGGGCTGTCCGGGAAATGCTGAGTCTCCAATGCAAGGGTGCAGTATTTGTCCTCGAAGTAGTTTCCTCCGTAGAACTGCATTCCGGGCTCGGTAGTGAGCACCTCCATCCTGCGGCCGGTGGAAGGATCGAAGAGTTCCGCAGCCTTGGAAAGCGCCCCGGAAGACGGTTTGTTCAAGACCCAGTTATGGTCATATCCGCCGCCTCTTTCGAGCTGGACATCCTTCTGGCCGAGTCTGGAGCCGATCTCTGCAGGTTTTCTGAAATCAAAAGGAGTACCTTCTACAGGCGCAATCTCACCGGTCGGAATAAGAGTCTCATCTACAGGTGTGTAAGCATCAGCACAGATAGTCAGGATGTGGTCATTGACATTACCGGTGCCCGCTCCATGCAGATTGAAGAATGAATGATGGGTCAGATTGACGATGGTAGGAGCATCCGTCTGAGCAGAATACTCTATTACAAGCGAGTTGTCTTTGAGGGTATATGACATCCTGACGGACAGATTTCCCGGATATCCTTCCTCCCCGTCCGGTGACAGATAGCTGAACACTATGCCGTCCTGCCTGACTTCCTCCACCTTCCAGAACACCATGTCAAACCCTTTGAAACCGCCATGAAGCGAATTCACTCCGTTGTTGAGCGGTAGCTGGTAGGTCTTGCCGTCAAGAGTAAAGCGCCCTCCAGCTATACGGTTGCCATAGCGTCCGATGGTAGCACCCAGGAAACGTTCTCCCTTGTAACGGATGTACTCTTCCTCGGTTTCTGAACCAAGCACGACATTGGCTTCCCGTCCTTCGCGGTCCTTTACCCAAAGTTCCATTATACGGCATCCGAAATCTGTGACTTTCATGCTGATGCCGTCATTTTTTATCGTATATATCATTATTTTACAAGCTCTTTCTGTATCTGTTCCAATGATTTTCCCTTTGTCTCAGGCAGCCAGATGGCGAATACAAGGGACAGCGCCGCCACTACCGCAAATATGCCGAATATATATTGTCCTCCGATGGAAAGGCAAAGCGGGAAGAACCATGTGAGAAGCGTGCTCCATACCCAGTGTGTAGCGCTGCCGAAGGCCTGACCCTCTGCACGCACGCTGTTCGGAAACACCTCCGCAATGACCACCCATATGGTAGCTCCGAGAGAAATTGCAAAAAAGGCGATATAGGCACAGATGCAGACAAGAAGGAGATAACCCTCGAAATTGTCTGTCGCAAAGCCCCATGCCACTATTCCCTGAGCGATCACCATGCCGACGGCACCTATGCAGAGCAGTGTCTTTCGGCCGAGCTTGTCAATGAGGAACATGCCCAGCATCGTGAATGTAAGGTTGGTAAGTCCGACAATAATCGACTGAAGCATCGCACCTTCACGGAACACTCCAGAGAGCTCGAACAGACGAGGGGCATAGTACAGGATGGCATTGATGCCGGTAAGCTGGTTGAATGTGGCTATAAGAAAGGCTATCATGATCGGCTTCATGAACTTCTTCTGGAAGAGTTTCTCCTTTCCAGCCGCTTCCGCATCCTTGAGAGATGCACGGATCTCGGAAATCTCTCCGGCCACATCGCTCTCGCCAGTCTTCACAAACACGGCTTCTGCTCCCTTTTCATCACCCTGCGCCACGAGCCATCTCGGGCTTTCCGGAACTGTGAAAAGCAGGACTGTGAAAAGGATTGCAGGTATACCCTCCGCAAGAATCATCCACTGCCAGTCATTCGGCACTCCCGCTATGAAATAGTTGGAGAAAAAGGCCAGCACGATACCCAGCACGATATTGAACTGGAAGAAGCACACAAAGCTTCCTCTCCAGCGTGAAGGCGAGATCTCCGCTATATACATAGGACCGATGACAGAGGATGCTCCGACTGCAAGTCCGCCGATGAAACGGAAGAACATGAATGCATACCAGTTCACGATGGCACCGCTTCCCACAGCAGATATCAGGTATAGGGCTCCGATCCATTTGAGGGACTTCAGACGTCCATATTTCTGAGCTGGCTTTCCGCAGACAAAAGCTCCTATCACTGTGCCGATAAGAGCTGTCGCCATGGTAAATCCGTGGGCAAAATCGCCCAGGCCATAGACCTGCTGAATGGCTTTTTCAGCACCGGAGATCACGGCTGTGTCAAATCCGAAAAGAAGACCGCCGAGGGACGCCACGAAGGCAATCCAGAACATAAAGGGTTTTGGTGTATTTTTCATATGAGGTTATTTATACATTTCATTCAGTGCTTCCCAGCTGTTCTCCCGCATATAGGCAGGCCAGTGACGGAGATTATGTGACCATCCGTGGTAATAAGCCTGACCGTTCCATGCACAGCCGACATAATAGACTATGGGTTCGCCGCTTCTGACTTTTTTCAGAATGAGTTCGTCAGTGGCAGTGGATGCATATGAGGTCTCTGCTGCAGGATCCGTCACGACCGCACCCATCACGATGACATCCTTCAAAGGAATCTGCTCCGCATCTCCGTTCACCACGACTCCCTTGTCCAGAACCGCCTTGGTAACTACAGAAAGCTTTCCATCCGCTTTTGTGACATCAGGATTGTCAAATGAGGTGAATCCTACTGCAAGAAGTATATCTTTGCCTGACTCGCTTTCCAGAGTATGGGTCACCTTGTAGAACGACGTTCCGCATACCATTTCGATGCGCTTGGACTCATATATGATATCATCTCCGGCTGTATAAGGCTGATAGTCAAGACGAAAATCCACTCTATCCGGCCCGTCAGAATAGATCCTGTAATTGGTATAGGCCTGAGGCGTATAAAGCGAATCGGAAACCCAGACTCCGCTGCCTCCGGCACCTCTGCTGCGTCCTATGACATAGAAGTCACAACCTTCACCGGCATCCTCATGGTAAGGCTTTATTCCGGCATTGTTCTCATGGTACCATTTGTCGACAATCGGATAATCCACACATTTTCCCCACATGTCCACACCGCTCATAGACTTGTCTCTAAGGTATCTTGAAGAATACACCCTGAAGGCAATCCTGTCATTCTCCCAAGCGAAGTCCTCCTTCCTTTCATGTATGAAGCGGCAGAAGGCTGCAGGACGATGAGGATCGTTGAGAGAACCCATTGCATAAGGAAGCTCTATTTCCTTGATTCCAAGACGAAGAGCCGAAACAAGTCCCAGCAATACAGGGCCGAAGGCATGACGTTCATTGTAAAGCCACTGACGTCTTGCATAAGCCTCCTTCTCTCCCTTTTTGCCCGGTACGAGGTTGGCGATGCAGGTATATCCTACACTTCCGTCCGGATCCACATATCCAAGAAGTCCCACAAGTCCCTTCCTGTAGGCTTCCATTCCCTGCTTCCGCGGAATGATGCCGGAAGCGATGGCCTGTCCCAGACCGGACAGGATCTGTGCACTGCCCGAAGTCTCTATGTAAGCGTCCGGATCCGTCATTTCCTGACGCCACAGACCGGTCTTTTCATCCTGATGACGAAGAGCGGCAGAATAGAACCTCTTTGCCTGACGCTCGATATCCTTACGATACTTGCCCTTCTTCGGATAATCCCTCAGAAGCACCTCGAATGCCATAGAGCCCCATCCGTTTCCGCGGCTCCAGCAGTCCCCGCTTATTTCTCCCTTCTCAAGACCGTTGATTCCGCGTGCTTGATGGATCAAGCCGTCAGATTCCGCATCATAGAGGATCTCGTACATCTTGAGAGTCTCGAATGCCGCGAAGTCAACATACTCCATGTTACCGGAAAGGAGTCCCGAATAAAGGTAGAAAGGAGTAACACAGAACGCGATGTCAATCCAGAAACCGTCCTTGGTCCTTGCGTCCGCAGTATTCTGCGCCGTCATCAGTCCCTCCGCAGTACGTCTCTGCTCCTTCCACATCTTCTCCGCCCACATAAGCGACGGCTCCTTCAGGAAGTCAGATCCGGCCTTCAGGGCAAGGAGCGGTGCCGCCTGTCCTCCTATCTGATAGGAAATTATATTGGACGACGATATCGTGATATTACCTGAAGCTATATCAGCGATGATTTCCTCAACTTCACGCAGATCTTCAGGATTCTTTTCCGCCAGATACAGCTCTGCCATCGAAGAATAAAGACAGGTGGCAGAATAATGTCCGCGAGGCATGGAAGCAAGTCCTTTGTCTTTCACTGCACTTGCCGCCTCATATATGTTGACCTTTGTCTGCGACCATGCGCTTACAGAGAAGCAGGCCACCAGCAAAAGGATTAAAAATCTTTTCATCATGATTCTATATCTCGTGAATTTTTCCATTGATTGACAGCTTTCCGTTCTTCAATTGTCTTACCTTCGGGGCAGGAGCACCGGCAGGCACCGGATACAGGACGGCCGTCACATCCAGCACATCTGCATCCGTGCTCCAGTCAAGCTCGATGGCACTGCCAGGCTTGCCCTGCTTAGGGCCGTCGGCATCATAATCCCGTCCGATAGGATGGTGCAGATAGCCGTCCAGCTGCTGGAGCGAAAGCGATGAGTCGGAGAAAAGATATATATACAGGTCTGCGGATCCTCTCTCCACTTTCACATATTTCTTCTTTTCAGTAATGACCGTCTTGTTGTCACGGTTGAAGATGTGAAGCCTGTAGTCATAATGGTGCTTGAGGCTGTCAGATGGTGCCATTATGTCCTTGACAAGGAAAAATCCTCCGTCTGCGACATATTTCACAGTCCTGGAAGCCTCTTTCATGTCTATGTGATAGGCATACGGGGCATCGCTCCTGATAAGGAAATCCCCATTGTCATATGACTCCTGCTTCGTTACCACAGCATGAGGATAGCCCTGATACCAGAAAGACCTGTTGTCCCATTTTCCCCTCTTATATGCCGGCTTGCGAGGATTCTTCTGATTCATGCCGTCAATGGTGATGGTGTTGGCAGCACGGGTCGTTATATCATATTCGTAATGCAGGCGCGACCTGTAAGACGCCGATCCGGCTGTAACGATCAGATATTCGCCATAAGCTCCAAGCGCTATCGAATTGAGTTCGGCGTGCTGGTGATAGAATCCAGTGTGGGCATTGCAGTCACCGGTCTTTATTCCGAAGACAATACCGTTGTCGTCCCATGTGCTGCGGATATAGTTGTCGCCACATACAAAACACTTCGCGAGAGGCAGCCCTGCCTCGACCGGACTGAGCGGCTGCACGAGGGGAGAACCCATATTCCAATGGAGAAGGACCGACTCCATATTTTCACGGCTACCGAATTTCTCTCTGAACCACACGGCCACCGGATCCTTGTAAACTGAACGCGCAAAGGCACTGGACACATCCGCAGCCTTCATTTCACGGTTTCCATATGGATTGTCGCCGTATGATATACGCATGACACCTGGAGCACCGTCTTCCTCTGTATCAAAAAGGAAACCGTACAGACGCCATGACATCGAATCCTTCAGATAGCTCTTGCCGAAATACTCCTGCACCTGCTCGGGAGTCATCACCAGAGCCGCATTGACAAGGTTGGTCACTGGATAGGTAAAGTATGATGCTCCCTCCTGATAACTGCCGTCGGTTTCGAAACAGTTGTCAAGATAGTATTTGAGGCCGTATAGAGCTGTAGCTTCAGCTTCCTTGTCGCCGAAATATTTTGCAGCCCACAGCGTACCTGAAGAAATGACGGCTGTGAAATTGTTCGGAGCGATCCTTGTCCTGATCCAGTTGGCATTGGTCTGCAGACCATACTCGCGCCAGATCTTCTCTATCGCGGCAAGCTCTTCCGGAGTCATATCAGGCTTGACTGCCTCGACCGCCACAGAAAGAGCTCTGTTTACGGCGGCTGTCTCCAGCGTTCCGCACGGAAGTTTCGGGTCAAGGCCACGGAGCTCGGCATGCACCCAGAAATCAAGAGGCATTTCCGAGAGTTTCTTCAGATGTCCCCTTATGAACTGAGACACCAGCTTGTTTCCGGTATAGATGTATACCATAGCCATCTGCTGCACTCCATGAACGGACTGGATGTAGCGGCTGAACACACTTCCCTGATAGATGTTCCATGAGTTTATCCTTCTGAGAGTGAAATCCTGAAGAAACTCCCATTCCTTCTTGCCGGAAGGGTCATTCCGGAAGAAATCATAAAGCTTGTGAAGAACCTCATTGGAAGCCATTACAAAACCCTCGGGATACAGGTCAAGATACTTGTCAGTCAGGGCCAGATCCTCTGCGGTAATATCTGTAACGACTCCCTCCGGCTTGGGGATGCTATGATCCTTATAATGCGGAAATATCTCGGATGAGGCATACTGGGCATGAGCAGCCAGACCGGCCAGCATGAACAGGATGATTGCAAATGTCTTTTTCATCGAAAATATTGGTTTACATCTTGTATTTGATTCTTTCTATGATATGGTCCTGATAGCACTCGTCCAGCTCCACAAAATATCCGCTCCATCCCCAGACTCTCACAATAAGGTTTCTGTGCAGTTCCGGATGCACTTTCGCATCAAGAAGCTTATCCCTGTCAAGGGTGTTCAGCTGCAGCTGATGGCCTCCCATCTTCATATAGGAACGTATCAGCATCGCCAGTTTCTCCACGGTCTCGTCATTGCGGAAGATGCTTTCGTCAAGCTCTATTGTAAGCGGCCCTCCGTTGATGGCATCTTCAAGGTGAGGCTTCGAGAATGAACGCATCACGGACACAGGTCCCCGCTGACGAAGGAACATGCTCGGAGTAAAATTAGCAGGAAGCACCTCGCCCGCATTTCTTCCGTCCGGAGTGGCAGGAAGGTCCTTAGCATGGAAGATATAGTACATCGCCGTACCTGTGCCTGCCCTCCATATTCCACCTCTTTCATTACGTATTCCCTTGAGCCCTTCTGCGAAAGAGTCCAGCAAAGCCGTTCCTATCGCATCCGCCTGATCATCATCAAGTCCCATCTTCGGAGCCTGCTCGCGAAGTTTCTCCTGCAGGGTCTCATATCCCTTGAAATCATTATTCAGAGCCTGCGTAAGCTCGATTAAAGATATAGATTTTTCTTCAAAATATAACTTCTTTACCGCAGCCAGAGAGTCTGCTGCTGTGGAAAGTCCGGTGCCATGAACTCCGTAATTGTTGGAATTTCCACCTTCCGAGATGTCCCGGGCCTTTTCAATCGTGCCTCCCATAAGCATAGAAAGGAAAGGAGCCGGAGCGAAATAAAGATTGTCGTGCGATGAGGTTATACGAAGACATTCCTTCTTTATCTGCCCGTCGATATAGGAATAGAACTCTTCGTATGTGGCGTACTCTCCAAGCTTCGGCATGGCATTGCTGACAATCTCCGCAAATGAAAGGGCATCGATGTTCGGGATCTCCATTCCGTTCTTCGGGATTATGAACTCCCAGCAGGCAGCGACCACATAATTGTACGCATCCTCAGGGGTATAGCCCAGTTTCAACAGGCCGGGAATCACCACATCGTCATTGTCATACTGAGGGAAACCGAGGCCACGCTTTGTAAGCTCCGCACCAAGCTTATAGACCTCAAGAGGGGTGTTGGCGCTACATCTGAGATTGATCTTAGGATCTATCAGATTCAGCTCATAGCTGGCTTCCAGACACATCTTCGACACTTCGTTGAAAAGGTAGTTTCCTTCCGCGTCAATTCCTCCGAGCACAAGGCTCTGACCGTTGTCTCCCTGCTGCATGCCCACATAGAGATCGCTGTCCTTGTTGCACATGAGGAAGAACTCGAGGATGAGCTCATAGGCCTGTGCACGGGTAATCCTGCCACATGTCAGATCGCTGTTGTAGTAAGGATATATGTACTGGTCGAAACGTCCCAAAGTGTTATGGTAGCAGTCGCTTTCCCAAAGTGCAAAATGTACGATACGAAGCAGCTGAAGTGCCTCCTGAAGAGTCCCTGCACCGCCGGAATGAATGGAATCCAGCACCTGTGCCACTTCGTTCAATCCTGCATTACGCGCACAATCCCTGTACTTGAGAATAAACTCCTGCACGGCCTCGATGCTCTCCTTGGCAGCCAGCAGGAACTGTCTCTGATCTGCTGTAAGATCCGGATCCTCAAGCCTCTCGACCACTTCCGACTTTCTCTTTCCCAGTCCGTCCCTGAGTATCCCCTCATAATCAGGCGACAGATTGGAAACTGTCCCTCTTTCATGCAGACTGTGTTTCGAGCGGATTTCGTCCCATTCCTGCTCCGTAAATATTGACGGAATGCTTGAAATGGTCCTGGTAGCGACAATACGCTCGCCCTCAATTATTATCGGTGTCTCTGCATTCAGAAGCGCACGCAGCATCCTGGCACTCCTTTCGACAGGAGCAATCCCTTCCTTCCTGAAGTTTTCGCACAGTCTGTCAAGACCGAATTCGTCAGGCGAATGTCTGAACTGATGGTGCCTGCCCGATCTGATAAAGGCACGCAAGGTTTCTATTCTCTGTATCATAATACCAATAGTTTTATTCCTCTTTCTGTAAACATATCATGTATCTGCGGGACAGCATCCTCGTCAAAGTCAGGAGAATACTCCATCCCGACCATAGGATATTTTGCTCCTGCGGTCTTGTGGTACCTCAGCAGCTCGACTCTTTTCAGCCCTTCCGCTCCAGCAAGCAGCAGTGATGTGGCCTCCATATTCTCCAGCGTATCATTGACACCCGGGATAAGCGGGACTCTCACGACGAAATCCTTCCCGGAGCGCTTCAGGATATCCAGATTCCGCAGTATCGGTCTGTTGTCTGCCCCCGTATATTTCTTATGCATGGCAGGATCGGTCAGCTTCACATCAAACAGCATCATGTCAGTTCTCTCCACGACTCTTGCGAAAGTCTCTTCCGAGGCATATCCGCTTGTCTCCACTGCCCTGTGGATTCCTTCAATCCTATCCAGGACATCGCAAAGAAAATCCGCCTGCATCAAAGGCTCACCTCCGGTAAATGTGACCCCGCCTCCGCTATCCCGGAACATTTCCTCATCCCTGAGAAGCTTCCGGGCAAGCTCTTCCGCATCAATGGAATATCCGCAAGTCTGAGTCTTCCCCTGCTTTGTCAAAGGCTGTGGATGCGCGCTCTGTCCCTCAGGATTATGACACCACATGCACCTTAAAGGACACCCTTTCAGAAAGACTGTCGTCCTGATACCCGGGCCGTCATTGACGGCAAACTCTTCGATACTGAACAGGATACCACTTGTCGCCATATCACCTATCCATAAGTAACAGAATTCCACGCATAACTTAGAAGTTTCTGTCCTTAAGATATTTTTCAAGCTGCTCACGTGACATCGGAAGTTTGCCCTTATACGAGCGGACCCAATCACCGAAGCGCTTGTTCATTTCATCGCTCCACGCACTGTCTATCTGTCCTGCCGTGTAGATTCCTTTCTTTATCATTTCTTCTCCAAATTCATCGGACAGGCGTGTAAACTCTGCCGTAAGCACAATATGCTCTACAAGATGAGGTGGGATGAAGAGTACACCACCTCTTTTTGCCAGCACGACATCTCCTGGCAATGCTATAGCCTTGCCTATACGGACAGGCACATTGTAATTGACAAGCATGGTCTGACGCATGTATGAAGGGTCGAATCCCTTACACCACACATTGAACCCTTCAATCTTCTGGAGACGCTCAATATCACGGATATGACCGTATGTGATCATACCATTACCCGTAGCATTGAAGACACCGCTACCGAGATTGGAGCCTATCGCGGTTCCCAGCCATTCCTTATTATAGGTATCTGCCACATATACATCCCCCTTTACCAATGAATTGATGACCCAGGAAACAGTACGTTTCTGCTCCCACATCCTGCCTTCACGCTTTCCCTGCTCGATAATAGCATCCTCAAGGTCAGGACGCATAGGCATGAACTGAGCTGTGACGACGCGGCCGGCAAGAACAGCATCCTCACTCTCATGAAGCAGATTCCAATCACCCTCATACTGGTTCTGATAGCCAAGTTTCATCAGCTCTGCCCAAGACTCCTCGATTGTGACTTTTTTAAGACGCTCGATCAGATCATCGGAGACCTTCGGACGCCCGTTTTCAAATCTCTCACCATCCCATTTTGCAGTGAGATTCCTTATATACTCCGGAGAGCCTTCAATGCTTTGAGCCACCGCAGAAAAAACAGATGCAGCGGCAATCGTCATAATAAAGAAAATTTTTCGTACCATGATTCTATCCATAAATATCATTTTCGGAAGCAAATATTAAATTATGCCAGTCTGCTTTGGCATTAACCTTCCGCGACAAAGTTAAAAAGAAATCATACCGGTATGCACTGGTCTGATTTCTTAAAGCGGATTTACATACCGGTTTATGATGAGTCCGTGGTATGCACCGGTCTGATTTTTTTACTATCTTTGCGGCATTATGCAAAGAGAACCCAAATACAAGGCTATTGTCCACTTCATCGAAGACAGGATCAGAAACGGAGAGCTGAAGACAGGAGACCGCCTGCCTTCTGTCAATGCACTGCGCATAAGATTTTCATTGTCGAGGAGTTCCATATTCCTGGCAATGGAAGAACTCAAGTCGCGCGGAATAGCGGAGGCCGAGCCGGCAGTGGGATATTATGTAAGGAGCACAAATATCGAGGTACAGGAGAAGGTTCTGCTGCTGTTCAATGAATTCAACGCATTCAAGGAAGACCTCTATCAGTCTTTCCTCTCGGCTGTGGATCCGGACGTTTCCGTAGACATCATGTACCACAGCT
>SUYY01000064.1 GCA_015060205.1 Bacteroidales bacterium | reverse complement strand
ACACTACGGCAGCTACAGGAAAGGGATTCGCTATCGGTTCTGCAGCCCTCACAGGTCTTGCACTTCTTGCTTCATATATAGAAGAGATCAAGATCGGTCTCACTCATCTTGGAAAGCAGATCGTTTCCACTTCCGGTGAATTGATCGATGCCGCTCAGGCAACGATTCCAGACATCATGTCATATTACCATGTAGACCTCATGAATCCAGTTGTCCTCGTCGGCGTATTCATCGGAGCCATGATGTCGTTCCTCTTCTGCGGTCTTACGATGAACGCCGTCGGCCGTGCCGCACAGAGCATGGTGACGGAGGTGCGTCGTCAGTTCCGCGAGATCAAGGGTATCCTTACCCGCGAGGCTACGCCTGACTATGCGCGTTGCGTGGAGATTTCCACAAAGGGAGCTCAGAGAGAAATGCTTCTCCCTTCACTCATCGCCATCATCGTTCCTGTACTCGTAGGTCTGATTCTCGGTCCTGCCGGTGTGATGGGTCTGCTTATCGGAGGTCTCGGCTCAGGTTTCGTACTTGCAGTCTTCATGTCCAATTCAGGCGGAGCATGGGACAACGCAAAGAAGTACGTTGAGGAAGGCAATCTAGGTGGAAAGAACTCCGAGGCTCACAAGGCTACAGTCACAGGTGACACAGTCGGCGACCCGTTCAAGGATACGTCAGGACCATCACTGAACATCCTCATCAAGCTCATGAGCATGGTGTCAATCGTCATGGCAATGCTTACTGTTGCTATTCACTAAAATGAGGTGAAATGTAACTTTTGATATACAATAAGATAGCAATGTAAGGGTGTATTTGGCTTCTTTCGTATTTATATGGATATGATGACAGTGGCGGTAGGGTAAGTTTGGCTTGGTTCCGTCGGAACAAGTTCCGACTCCATCCCTCCCACGACTTCGTCGCGGGTCCTTCCCGTTCACGAGGCCACGGGCGGCCACGCCATCCAAACTTACCCTACCGCCACCTTTATATGTGACCTTGATTGCACTTATATCGAGATGCTCAACTATGGCATCCAAGACGCGCACTGGATCATTTTCAGGAGTAAAGTCACCGATACAGTGAGGAAAAAGATTGAAAGTTAGGTTGTGATTTGTTTTCGCACTTCAAATATAACAAAACTTCCTGGCATTAACAATACCCATTCCATTGATTATCAAAAGAATAGCTATATTTTTATACTGTGTTTTCAAGAGGGAGTATGGTAGTGATTGCGGAGGACTCCGCAATCACTACCATACTCCCGGTTAAACCATTTATAAAACAAGAGACTGACTAATCAGTCATATTGACTTTTTAGTCAGCCTCATCCTGGACTACTCTTCTACGAGATACATCTGGACCTCGTCAAGATATACTGATCCACCATTGTTTCTCCAGTGTTCAATATAGAACCAAGGGATTACATTATTATAATATTCTGACTCTCCACCGACTTGAAATTCAATTGATGTCTTCACCCAACCATCGGCAGGGGCAGAAATGGTAAGTCCCTGAACCCAACTTGAGTATAGAGTCGACATGTCCTGATTTTCATACTCCGACTCAGGGAAGAAATACTGCCAGTGAACGCTTGATATGAAATCACAGGCAGTATCATACATATTACACTCATTGATAACCTGCACTGCAGAGAAAGCATACCCATTTTCTGCATTTGATATGCCCGCATCGTCAAGGTTGTAATCTCTCTTTGTCCAGAACTCAAGTATGTACTTTTCGCCTTTCTTTGCCTTAGGAGTAAGGAACCAGTTATTACGTGGGAAAAGCATGACAGTTCCATCAGGATACTTATCAGTCTGCCACATTGAAGGAGTATTGATCCTCAAGCAATGAGCTGTACCATTGGCCCCACCTTCCTCAACCCACATGAGAGGAGTTTCAGAATCATAGGCCTGATCCAGACCGGCAGTGGTAAAGGCGATCCAACCGCCCCAATTCGCGCCCTCGAACGACCATGGATCATAGTCGGCTTCAGGATATGTGCGCATGCATGGATAGTTACCGGCAACGATATTCTGCTTCAAAGTCAAAGTAGATCCGTCTGCCTCAGAAGTGATTACTACTGAAACTTCAACATCATTGATCTGGTCATTCCATACAACCTTTGGAGATTCCTCTGTCGAAGTAGCTGGAGAACCTCCAGGGAAAGTCCAGCTGTAGGTTACAGGGCCACCTTTAAGATTATTGAGAGTGAAGGTGATTTCTGCACCCTTCTTGGCGCAACCCTTCGGAGTCAGACCTGTTACCGACAGTTCAGCAGAAAGTCCTTCCGGCTTCTGCGGTTCACCAGATGGTCCACCCTGCGGATCCTTGTCACAAGAGATACCTACGAGCAGGAAACCTGCGAGAACGAAAAGAGATACAAACTTTTTCATAATAAAAAGGTATTAATAAGTGTTAGTAAAATGGTATAATAGATTAATATACTTCAAAGTTCAACGTCTGACCACCAGCAGATATCACAAAAGATCCACCCTCGAAAAAAGCTTTGCCGTCCGAATCGATATAGCCGACATAATGTTTAAGACATGACAATATCCTGCCCGGCTGAGACGGATCATCTCCCTGATAAGCCCTTACGACAGCCTCTGCGAAACGCGATGCCAGGTAAGGATCTTCTCCATATCCTTCCATGACTCTACCCCATCTGGGATCTCTGGCAATGTCTACCATCGGACTGAAAGTCCAGTGGACTCCCGCGTCATAACATTCGCGGGCACAAATCTCATTTGCCCTGGCGGCCAGTTCAGGATTGAACGATGCAGCCTGCGCAAGAGGGATAGGGAACTCTGTTATGAAACCATGTATGGCATCATAGCCGAACAATATCGGAATACCAAGACGTGTTCCCTCTACCGCTTCCTTCTGCAGCATGTTGCCTAACTCGGAAGTATTGGAATAATAGATGAGAGAACCTATTTCCGGAGGGAAATTCTTGAAATTCTCCATGACATTGTTCGGGTTGTCATTCGTTCCTGTGAAACCCTGACTTATCTGAAGGATCTTCTCCCTGAGAGTCATTCTCTGCAACAGGTCCTCCACCCGTTGCTCCACAGGAGTCCCAGGATCCTTATATACCGGAGTTCCAGCAGACAGGGATACAGAGCATACAAACGCCGACAATGTCAATATTATTCTATATTTTCTCATATATTGCTTTGGCTATATATTCCATTCCTTTATCATTGGGATGAGTGATTATAAACTCTCCGACAATAGGATATGGCTTTCCTTGAGTATCATATATAATATCTCCTTCTTTCGGGCAGCAATCCTCCTGATGTTCCGTCCATATCCAGTCCAGTCTGACGTAAGGAAGGCCATATTTCTCGGCATTCTGCTTTACGGCCTTCTCTTTTCTAGCAGATGGCCAATATTGTCCTGTAATAACGATACGGTCAGTATACTGCTTGCAATACTCTATCAGGGTTGAAAGCGCTTCATCGAATAAAGGTTCCTTTTCCGCTGGAACATTCTCCCCAAGACGGATCACTACGATATCTTTACCCTTTATATATGGACCAACCAAGACATCAAGATTCAATGAAAAATCACGCTCCCAATTTGGTATAGCACAAGGAGTTACAGTCGTATTCTCATTATCCTTCCTCATAAGGCTCTGCAGAACATGACAATAGTCATTCTCAGGTTTGGATGCAGCCATACCATGATCGGAGTACCAGTTAACCGCATCATAAGGGGTGTGCCTTGTTATGGAATTTCCGAGACACAGAACATGGTGTTCATCATGATCCTTAGCGCTGCTTTCTGATTGTTCTGCACAAGCAGTACATGATAAAACAAGCATCATAAGCACTGCTACTGGGAATATCATCTTATATGAATATTTCATAATGTTCTCTATTTTATGTTAATATTTGAAACGTATTTATTCTTGATGTAGTTATAATCCTTATCTATCCTTTTACCGTTGATATAGCAGTTGCTGATGTGTAGATCCTTGATATCAGCATCCTCAGCATATCCGGAGAAATTGATTCTTGTTCCCTTCGATCCGGTATAGTAGATGTTCTCATAAGTAATATCGCTCACTCTTCCACGAATATCGACCGTTGACCACATAGAAGGGGTAACTATAATATTGATAAGACCGCCAAATCCGTCCGGGCTCATCAACTCACCACCGAGTGAAGCATTCAGATATATTGGATCCTCAACATAGATATTAGTATAGTGGATATCATGAACATAAGCCTTGTCTGTGTTCTGAATGTCCATTGCATTGAATGTAAAATGCATGATATAGCAAGAGTCATAAGTGACATTGCGGATCTCATCAGCTACCGTCTCCGCTCCGATCTCAAGAGCCTGTCCCCAGTCATTCCATAGAACGCAGTTCCTCACATCAATATTCTCTATGATGTTATACCCGTCTCTATAGAAAGGACTTAGTCCCTTTATGACAATATTGTCATCGAAGCAGCGCAGAAAGCAATTATGGATCTTCACATCACTTGTGTTACATATATCAAAGCCATCAGCATTATACCTCCAGCAACCGATAAGCTTGACATTATCGAACACCACATTTCTGCAGTTGGAAATCAGGGCAGTCCAATGTGTAGGGTCATTGATAACGATTCCATTGATTACGATATCCTTCGAATTTGATATATTGATAGGATAACAGTCCTCACGGGCAAACTTCGAACAATCCAGGATTCCCTTACCGAGTATCTTGATATCGGATACATTTGAGGCTGTCACATAACTGTAGAGAACAGCACCCTCATCAATAAAAAGCGTCTGACCGCTCTTCAAGTTTATTCCATCAGGGACGGAATGCTTACCCGGACCATAATAGATCACACCCGGTGAATTTCTGTCAACTTCCGAATACGGTTCAGCAGGATTTACAAATACATGAAGAGCATTATGATATCCATCAACCTCCACGACAAACTGACATGGTCCCGGGATATTCTTCAGTTCAATATCGCCTTTCCTTCCTATTTCAGCTTCAATCCCGAATTCTCGTGGCCTGACAACGCATTTCTTGCCTTTCTCCCCACCGGGAACATCTATCCTGATGTTCTGCCCCTCCTTGTAATCAAATGAGGTGAAGTATGCAGTTTCCGTTTCAGACAGATCGCGCTGGACTCCATCCCAGAGCTTATTTGTCGGCCACTTGGATACCAACGTTTCGTGTACCGTAACAGGTGTGCCATCGACAACCACTGAGACACTTGCATCGCCAGCAAGGACATCTACATCTTCAGTAGAACATGACTGGCATGAAGACAAGATGCAAAGGCACAATAACATTAAAATATTCTTAGACATAACTTATTAATAACCAGGATTTTCGACAAGATTATCATTTATACCGATCCTGGCAAGGCCTATTGGAAGGTAATAATTGCTTTCAGGGAAACGGAGAGTGAGGGATCCTGAGCTGACTGGCACCTTCTTGATCCTGTAGTTCCTTGTATTATAATCAAGGATGAACTGAAGACCATGCTTGTCTCCCTTCAATTCATCAGCAGCAACCCTCCACCTGCGTGCATCCCAATAACGATGTCCCTCGAATGCAAGCTCTACCTTTCTCTCATGTTCGATGGCCTTATGGTCGATAGAGGTCAATGGTGCAATTCCTGCTCGTTCTCTGATCAGGTTCACTTTCTCAAGAGCTTCACCATCATATCCAAGCTGAAGTGCCGCCTCAGCAAAGTTGAGGAGTGTCTCCGCATATCTGAATACAATATAGTCAGTAGAGGATTCATTTGTCCATAAGTTGTTGTCATTACTTGGATTAAGATATTTCATTACTCCAAATGATGACCCCATGCTACCGTCAACGCCATAATTTCCTCTTGTCATGACACCTTCATATGATCCCGTATCATCCTGAATCTTTCCATCAGGACGAATGAGGCCCTTGTGGTAATCTATCATCTTGCCCTGGAATATAGTTCCCTGAGTATAGACAGTTGCAAACAGTCTTGGATCCCTATTGGCCCAGAGATCTTCTAAGGTCCACAACCTGCCGTCAAAGACAGTCGCATCGAATTTTCCCGGAGTACCGTCTATGTGCTCGAATTCCTCTACAAATTCAAGATATGGCATATCCTTGTTTCCACCTCCCCATGCATTCTTAGGACATTGTACAAAATCATAAGACCAGAAGGATGCATTTCTTGTAGAGCCAGTATGACGGACTGCCCAGATGGTTTCCTTATTACCTTCATCAAGAAAGATGTCCTTGAAGTTCTGAGTCTTGTCTGCATTTTTATCATACAGTCCAAAACCACCTTCACGGATGATTTCATCTGCTGCATCATATGCTATCTGATAATACTTCGACGCGCTTTCTGCAGGAATTCCCACCAGACCATCCAGCTTCACCTCTCCGAATTCCGCGATACTGGCTGCATATAGCGCTGCTCGACATCTCAAAGAAAGAGCAGCATATTTTGTAGCACGGCCCAGATCAGCATCAAGGGATTTTCCAGGAAGGTCCTCGGCACAAAGTTCACATTCAGACAAGATGAAGTCATAGATAGCTTGCTCCTTATCCCTCATAGGATATAGAATCTCCTTCGGATCATCGAGACTTTGGGTCTTTGTAATGAGCGGAACTCCACCGTATCTCTTGACCAGGGCGAAGTAGTTGAATGCACGTATAAAACGTGCTTCCGCCATCCTTTGACTGATATAGGCCTCATCAAGTCCCTCAGACTTTGACAGAGATTCCATAAAATAATTGGCCTCACGGATCAGCTTATATCCATTATCCCACCAGTCAAGGTAAATAGGAACATTTGAAGCTGATATGGCTCCGGACTTCCAAGTCTTGACCATATCGGTATGAAAGTTCCATAGACATACTCCCTCATCAGCCATCTCATTGATAAATGCCCACCCACATCCCGGACCTTTCCAGAAATTTTCATCTGTCCAGTCAAATGTCACCGGTGTCTCGTTTACAGCTACACAATTGCTGTAATACATATTAGCCAGATATGCATCTATAAGAGACGTATCTTCCCACACAAAACCGTCGTTAATGATATTCAAAGGTTTTTTATCCAATACTTCACATGCAGAGGAAAGGATTGCAAAAGATGCTATTATTATAAATGATGTTTTTTTCATATTTTCAAGGAATCTAGAATGAAACATTCAATCCTATACTGATTGTCTTCTGCTGTGGATAACTTCTTCCTACAGTTATCGCTTCAGGATCCAATCCAAATTTTGCAAGTCTGTCAAGAGTTATCAGATTGTTTCCTGCCAGATAGATTCTTGCATTTGTTATCGGAGTCCTTGCAAGAAGAGACTTCGGAAGATTATAGCCTATAGTAAACGTCTTGACGCGCATATAGCCCGCCTTCCTCACATTGAAGTCATTTACATAATTGTCCGTCTTGGTCCATGCGAGATGAGGGAAAATAGCGTTTGGATCCATGTTTGACGGAGACCATCTGCCTTCATACAAAACATCTGTATACCTGCCGGAGTTAACCCATATACTATATCCGAACGCTCCCTGGATAACAGCGGATAGATCAAAACCCTTATAAGCAAAAGTCAAATTGATGCCATACATCCAATGAGGGGTATTTCCATCGCAGATTACCACCTGATCCTTCCAGTTAACTACACCATCGTCGTTATTGTCGATCAGCTTGATACCTCCCGGAGTGAGTGTCCTGTTATTCTGCTCATCCATGTCGTATCCGAGATTGATGATATCGGTTGGAGTTGCAAGAAGGCCATCCGACTTATATCCCCACAGTTCCCCGATCTTATGTCCGGTCTTCTTATAAATCCTTGCCTGTTCCGGATCATCATATTCTGGTTCGTCATAATAGGCCCATCTCGACTCATACCAAGAGAGGTTTGCACTGATATCATAGGTGAATTCCCCTGTTCCCTTGGATGATCCAAGACTGAAATCAAGACCCTTGGTAGAAATACTGTTCAGATTTTCCAACGGAAGGGCGACACCGAAGGTAGAAGGAACCGATATGTGCCTGCGACCAGGGATTCCTTCTCGCAGACGCGAAAAGATATCCACGCTACCATACAGTTTACGTTGGAATAATGAGAAGTCAATTCCACCATTGATCACCGTCATAGTCTCCCATGAAAGTGTAGGATTCGCCATACCGGTAGAATAAATACAAATATCATCATCATCGCCAATCTGATAATATTGACCTATACCATATCCTGAAAGATATGCAAATGAGGCCACGCTGTCATCTCCAGACAAGCCATAACTTGCACGTATCTTGAGCTTATCTAACATATTGACGTTCTTCAGGAAATTCTCCTTGGAGATTACCCATCCAAGTGAAATGCTCGGGAAATAACCCCACCTGTATCCTTTCGCAAATCTGGATGAAGCGTCTGCCCTGATGATGAATTCCGCAAGATATTTCTCATCATAGGCGTAATTTGCCCTTCCAACAACACTCTGACGTCCAAGTTCCTGCGCAGAACTATGATTTGTGGCCGTAGATGCATCACCGGCAAAAAGATAGTCTATCGAACTCGTGATGAAGTTCTTTCGGCTGGCATTGTATTCTTCACCTCTGAAATCAAGAAGTTCCCAAAGAGCCATTCCGCTTACATGGTGCTTACCGAAATCCCTGTCATAATTCAATGACAACTGCTGGGTCCATGTCCTGTTGGTCTGTGCGACTTCCCAAAGCTGAGCACTGCCATTCAATTGGGCCTTAAGAGTATATGTATCACTCTTACTATCATAAATATACAGATCAACAGGCTTAGTAAAATCCTTATAGCTGTAATGTGACATTATGACATTCTCCGTAAGCTTGAGATTCAAGCCTTTAATATACTTGAAGTCATACGTCAGCACTGCCGTTCCGAAATAGGTATGTGTATCACTGTCACAATATCCGTATATCTCCCTGTTGGTGGATACATGAACTCCACCAGTACCGGCTCCGTCTGCATACGGAATCTTGGTCTTATCAGGGAAAGATGCCGGATAATAAGGTTTTGTAGTTGCAAGGTCTTGCCATAACGCTCCACCATCTCCCATTGAGCGCTCCGTATAATCTTTATTATGGTTGATATAGGACAGATCTACGGAAAGTTTGAGGTTGTCAAGCACCTTGATATCCACGTTTGACTGCAGATTGAATCTGGTATATCCGCCGCCATTTTTCTTTATCATTGTCGCCTGATTCAGGTAACCTACATATCCATAGTAGCTTATGCGGTCTGTTCCTCCTCGCAATGAAACAGAGTGATTATGCTGAGGAGCCCAATCTCTAAAGACCACATCATACCAATCTGTATTAGGATAGTTCGGATCGTTTCCATCCTTGAACTTCTGTATATCCTCTGGAGTCCACGGAGCAGCAGATGAAGAACCGCCACCTTCCATGAAGGCTTCTCTTTCCATCTCTGCCCACTGCCATGAATTAGCAGGCTTCATGAATCTCGTTGCTCCTTGAAGAGTAAAACTTCCACTGTATGTAATAGTCGGCTTCTGATCGACACCACGCTTGGTCGTAACGAGAATTACTCCATTTCCGGCACGGGCACCGTAAATGGAAGCTGCACCGTCCTTCAAGATCGACACGGATTCGATCTGTTCCGGATTCAACTGGTCTATCTGGCCCTCGACACCATCCACAATGACAAGAGGGGCACCGAATCCTCTGATGGAGAGGTTGGCTGCATCACTTCCCGGAAGTCCACAGTTCTGCACTACAAAGAGACCTGGCATACGTCCGGCAAGAGCGTTGTTCACATTGCCCACAGGAGCCATGGTCAGTTTATCACTTTTGATTTGAGCTACAGAACCTGTGACTGTTCCGACTTTCTGTACGCCATATCCAACCACCACCACCTCTTCCAGTACAGTCTTGTCTTCCTGCATCACGATATCAATATCTGCACGTCCGTTTACAGGAATGACCTGTGATATAAATCCGACATAAGACACCTCAAGTTCGCTCTTGACTCCTACTCCCTCAATCTCAAATTTTCCATCTAGTGTAGAAATCGCTGCGTTGGAAGTTCCTCGCACAACAACCACTGCGCCAGGAAGAGGATTACCTGATGCGTCAGCGACGGTACCTTTGACACTTATACTTTGCGCAAATGCCCCCGCTGCAAATAGAAGCAGAAAAGCCAACGATAAAGTAAATTTTGTTTTAGGGAAACACATAGCTGTTTAATTATTGGTTACTTGTTTTCAGATTGGCATGAAGGGCCAAAAACATTCTTGACCGCCTCCAGATATCCAAATCCATTAAGTTTATCAGGAAGAAGGTAACTGCCCTCAACCCATTCGTTCCAGGCGTTGATAAACACAAACTTAGGCTGAGTGTCAGCATGAGCATCTGCATAATCCTTAGCATCACGCAGATATGACTCGAATACTTGTGGAGTATTGTTGAATCTCGTCACGTCCTCAGGACCTTTCTCAGGGAAACGAGGGCTGTCGTCCCAGCCGATTGAAACAGTAGGGAAAACAGGAATGTCAAGTTTCCCTTCCCATGATTCCCTGCTTGTCTTGGCTTTTTCGCAATGAACAAGATAATCCGGATCGAATTCACCCATATTGTACCAGCCCCAGCTGTCTGGTCCGAGAACAGATCTTTCCTCAACCCACTTCATTCCGGCCTCATCACCGGCAAATCCGCCACCACACATCATCATATAGTGAAGACCCGGAAAACCTGCTTTCCTTGTCTCCTCTCTCAGGTAGTCCATCGCAGCCTTTGCTTCCTGCTCAGACGGAAAGCTGTTGAGGAAATTATAGACATCGAATATTGCAAACACCGGACAACCGTCAATCTTGGTATAGTTTGGACGATGGAAATATTGTGTGATGATTCTATTCACAATCAGCGGCCAATCTAGAGGGTCGATCACGCCGGTCCAGAGTATCGACTCGTCATCCTTCCACTTATGGTAGTTCCAATAATTATGTTTGACATCATGATTTGCCCACATGATGAAGAAATCCATCTTTTCATTGGATGGAGCCTTTAGGAATCCGTCGTTGAGAGCGCTTTCCAGATAAGGATAATGCTCAAACCAATACCAGTCATATACGAATGTATTGACACCATGGGCAAGAGCAGTTTGGATCCACCTTTCCACAACCATCGGATCATTATCCATCTCATAACCCCACATCGGAACCTTTGGCTGATAGTGTCCGTCAAACCTTGGATTTCCCTTCTTGATGACCTCCCACTCTCCGATGCCTTCTTCCCAATTGGCGCGTCCAAGAGAATCATCATGACAAGACGGCCAAATGAAAGCGCAAACACGATATTCATCCTTCTCTACTTTGGAAGAACAGGAAACAAGAAGTGCAAATGCGGCAATTGCAAATAATAGCTTCTTCATAATACAACTCAATATTTAGTTAATTATATCAGATTTTGCATTTTATTATTTTATGAGGTCATTAACGGATATCCCGCCACTCAACTCGTACAAATATCAATAATTAAATATTTATAAAAAACAGGAATAGCTAATAATACAATAAAAATGACAGATTTTATATTATCTTTGCGAATAACTACATAAACGATATACTATGATTCTTTTTGATTCACCAGACAATCAATGCTACATAACTGGAGCTCCAGTTGAAAGCAAAAGAAAAAACAACATAATACATGTCGTAGGATATCAGAACATCGCAGCGGGTGAAGAATATCCTAAAAAGGGATTCCCGGATGTATGCCTGTTCAAGGAGCATGGCGGACGCTATATCGGCGAGTATCAATTGATATTTATAGCCAGTGGATATGGGACATTTCAGGACAGAGGTGTCCACTACGAAGTACATGCCGGTCAATTTCTTTTGATTCAACCCGGAATCTGGCATTCATACGCACCAAATCCCAACACCGGATGGGAAGAGTATTATTTCGGATTCAACGGACCGACATTATCCAATCTTGCCCGAGAACTGTTCATGATAAACGAAGTCAGCCTGCTGAAAACGCATGACAGCGATTATGCATTACCGATATTCAAGTCCGCCCTCAAAGTAGCGAAAGATGGCGATCCTGAAAGCATAAGAATCCTTGAAGCCATTCTGATGCAATTAATTACATATATCAGGTTTTCTCTGAACAAGATTCCGTATTCAAATGAATCATTCCTGTTCAAGGCCAGACAATACATGGAGAAAAATCTGTCAAAAAAGATCAATATAGATGATATTGCAGAACACCTATGCGTCAGCAACTCATGGTTCAGAAAAGAATTTCTTAAGGAAACTGGTGTTCCTCCTGCGACTTTCCTTGCAAGAATAAGACTGCAGACTTCCAAATATCTATTGATTACCAGCGACAAATCAATCAAAGAAATATCAAGAGAATGCGGTTTTACGACCTCGGAATATTTCTGCAAATTCTTTAAAGACAATACAGATATGACTCCCGGACAATTCCGTGACCAGATGCATTGTCAACAACAGGAGTAATACATCAATGACAAGGCTCCTTCCTTTCTTCATGATAAATGGCAAATAAAGAAGAAGGCGACTAATGGCCCACCCTTATTGGTGTAACTGGCAGTGCGTCAATTAGTTACATTTCACCTTTGTGTCGTTTGGCATGGCGGTGATCCGATATTTTTTTGTAATTGTTGGGGGGGGCTTTGTATATTTGCAGAAAAACAGGCTGATATGAGATACGGATTATTGACTTTTCTGCTGTTTGTATGTGGACCGGCATTTTCCCAGACGATTGTCGGGGAGGCTCCTGAGGTGGCTCCGGAATTCACATTGACTCCTCAGGATGTCAGGGATACTGTCATCGTTGAGGACGGGCGCAGGTATGAGGGACAGTGGCCCGAAGGGGAAGGCGTACTCTATGACACGGACAGAGGACTGTTCTTTGGAAGATTTTCAGGTGGCGTTCCTCATGGACAATGCACGGTATATTTCGTTGACGGAGGACGTTATCAGGGTGAAATGGCAGATGGAAAAGAACAGGG
>SUYY01000063.1 GCA_015060205.1 Bacteroidales bacterium | reverse complement strand
GAGTTGGTTACTCCGGTATAGAGGACCTTGTTGGTCTGGTTGGTCATGAAGTATATGTAGCCTTTCTTTTGCATGGTCTTTGGGTTTAGATGCCCGATCAGGTCGGGCATGACAGTTGGGCAAGTCGGGGATGACTGGCGGATAAGTTGGGGTGACGATTGGATTTATGAGATTGCCGGTCGCATCCGGCAATGACTGGTGGGTCGTCATGTTCGGCTGTTTCGTTATGCTTGGTTGTTTGTTCCGTCATGTTCGGCTGTTCCGTCATGCCCGTTGTTTGTTTCGTCATGTTCGCCTGCTTCGTCATGTTCGGTTGTTTGTTTCGTCATGCCCGGCTGTTCCGTCATGCTTGGTTGTTTGTTCCGTCATGCCCGGCTCCGACCGGGCATCTCTTATGACTACGCCTCTCCTACAAACGTCCTTCCTGTGACGGGAATCTTATGGAAAAAGTTCCTCCAGAATTGACAGGTCCATCCGAAGCATTCTTCTGAGTTGCTGGTTGGAGGCGTTGAAGTTGAAGTGCATCTGGCGGGCGGTGTCGATCTTTTGTTGGGCGTTGAGTTGTGAGGGAGACTTGACTGAGTACTCCTTGCTGATATGTGAACAGATGACCGAATAGAGTTCCTCGTCGGTGAGGAAGATGGAGTCTTTTAGTCTGGATGCGATCTGGCTGAATGCTTCGGCATTGCGGGTGAGTGAATTGAAATAACTTCGGGCGTCTCTGAACATGCTTTCTCCGAGACTGATATCGCAGAAGGATGGGATGAAGGGCGTTGAACCGATTACTCTTAAATCCGCGAGTGGCTCGATTTTCTTTGTGTGGAGCATAGCCCGTTGGGTCAGGATCGGTAATTCCCCTAATGGTGTGGTTGTCAGATGTTTCAGCCAAGGACAGAAATATGCACAACCTCCTCCCCAAGGGTACGAATCCGGTGTGTATGCCGGGTTGGCTACGAATGCATTACGGTTGACATATATGATTCCATTGCGCAGTGCCTGAAGGCTTTCGATAGGCAGAATATCCATTTCAAATTTGCTCCAGTCGATGGTGCGTTGTCTTTTTGGGAACGCCAGCCTGAGTCTTGCTGCAAACAGATCAAATGCTTTAATGCAATCTTCACGTTGTCCGGCCAAGATAAGGTGGACGTGATTGCCCATCAATTCAAAGGTGATGACCCGCACCCCTTTGAACATAAGCATGCTGGCAGCAAGAATCCACATGGCGGTCTTGAAGTCATCTTCACAGCAAAAGATGTTCTGCATCTTTGTTCCGTCAGTATAGATATGCCAATATGGTCCATGGCTGATAAATATACTTTCGCAAACTCTCTCCTTCTCCGAAAAACTCAGAGCACTAAAATCCTTCTTCATAAATACTATATTTAAATTTTGTTGTCCGGCCATAAAAATGGCCCTTTTCTTGGCCGCGGGCCTGTTTCAACCTTCGTCGGCCAGAAAACAGCCCGAATTTCTGGCCGCCATATAAACTCTGCCCTCGATGGCCAGAAAAAAGCCTGTTTTCCTGGCCAGTTCTCGATTGTGAGACTGGAGACATGGCCAGCGAGGCAACGCGACTGGCAAATATGCCGGCCAGCCGCTCAAAGCAAACTGCGCAACTACGCCGAAGGGCTCGCTCTGCCTGCTTTGTGCCCTTAGTTCAATCTCTTTACTCTATCTCAGTCTGGGGCTGTAAACCAAACGCAGTCCTCATCGATATATCTCTACATAAATCCCGAGGAAGCGACGTTGATGCGGCCCGATATTAAGATGCCCGATCAAGTCGGGCATGACTGGTTGTAGTGTCTGGCATCTCCTATCCCCCTCCCACAAACCCCAGCGTAGCCACACTTATCCTCACGCCAGGCGGGAAAACCGTCCGCAAGGCAGTAAAGCAGGCCATCAAAGTGGAGCCGGTAGTGAATACATCGTCGACCAGAAGAATATGTCTGAGATCTGATGGGTGCGGCAGGCGGGCGGAGAATGCTCCTTTGACGTTGGAAGCCTTTGCGGATATGTCAAGTCTGGTCTGGGTCCTGGTATGACGTGTCCGTTTCAATATATCCGTGCGTACGGGTGCTCCGGTTACGGATGAGACTGCATCTGCGATGATCTCGGCCTGATTGTATCCTCTCGACAGGCGGCGTCTCCAATGAAGAGGGACAGGGATTATCGCATCGACGTCATTCATCCAGGGCGTCCGAGCGACCTCCAGGCCCAACATTCCACCGAAATGCCGCCCGACAGAAATGTTTCCGTGATATTTAATCTGATGTGTGATATGCCTGTATTCTCCGCCTCCGTCATAGAAGAAAAGGGCGGTGGCATATGCATATCTTTCAAAAGGGCGGGAACCTTCATCCCAGACGCTCTCGAGATAGGTCTGTATGGCTTCATTGAACCTGTCGGCCATAGGGTTATGCCTCAGGAGGTGGAACCTTGTGAGCGGTATGTCATCGTGGCAGTCACGGCAGAGATGCTCTTCGTCAGACAGCAGTTTACGTCCGCACACAAGGCATGCTCGCGGCAGAAGCATATCCGCCACGGTTTTCAGCCACAGAATCATCCTCCCTCCCACGTTGTCAAAAGCGTATTCAGCAGTTCATTCCGCCGCAGCAGTTTATCACCTGCCCTGTGACATAGGCTGACATGTCGCTTGCAAGAAACAGGGCCACGCCTGCGACATCTTCCGGAGTACCGCCTCGGCGAAGAGGTATCTGCTTCTCCCATTCCTTGCGGATCTCTTCCGGCAAAGCGCCCGTCATGTCTGTGGCGATGAAGCCCGGGGCGATGCAGTTCGACCGGATACCGCGAGCGCCCATCTCCTTTGCAATGGACTTGGAAAGACCTATGAGACCGGCCTTGGATGCTGCGTAGTTGCATTGACCGGCATTTCCGGAAACACCGACTACGGATGTCATGTTGATTATGCTTCCGCTGCGCTGGCGGGCCATTACAGGAGTGCAGGCATGTATGAAGTTATATGCGGATTTCAGGTTGGTGTTCAGAACATCATCCCACTGCTGCTCGTCCATCCGCATCATGAGGGCGTCTTTGGTGATGCCGGCATTGTTCACAAGGATGTCTATATGTCCGAAGACAGCCTTTACATCGGCGACAATATCATGAGCGGCACCAAAGTCTGCCGCATCCGACTGATAGGCCTTGGCGCGTACTCCCATCGCCTCGATTTCTGCGGTCAGGGACACCGCCGCTTCAGTCTGCGACCGGTATGTAAATGCCACATCTGCACCTTCCGATGCATATTTCAAGGCGATCGCCCTGCCTATTCCTCGAGTCGCTCCGGTGATGAGCGCTACCTTTCCTGCTAAAAGTCCCATAATCGAATATCTTGTTCCCTGCAAATTTATATCATCGCTTTTGCTTTTGCAAAAATCGGAGTCACAGGCTCCGTCAGATTTTTTCTCTTTTTTATGCTTTTTTCTTTTTCTTATGTTTTCTCACCCCTTAATTAGTTATCTTTGCACCCGCAAAAACATCACTACATTATGGCAAGCGAAATCAGAAATCCTCAGATCTGGCAGGAAGGCCGACTGAAAATCGACTGGGTAAGACATCATATGCCTCTTCTTAACTCTCTTGAAGAGGAATTCAAGGCCACACTGCCTTTCAAGGGCATGAAGGTGGCTCTTTCCGTTCATCTCGAAGCCAAGACCGCATATCTCTGCGAAGTTCTCGCTTCCGGTGGTGCGGAAATGTATGTCACAGGAAGCAATCCGCTTTCGACTCAGGATGACGTGGCTGCAGCACTCGTTCAGGCAGGACTTAATGTATTCGCATGGTATGATGCCACTCCGGAGGAATATGAGGCTCATATCCGCAGGGTCCTTGAGGTGGGACCGAACATCATCATCGATGACGGCGGTGACCTTGTGAACCTCATGCATACCGAATATACCGACCTGATTCCGAATGTCATAGGAGGATGCGAGGAGACCACTACCGGTATTCTCCGTCTGATCCAACTCAACAATGCAAAGGCTCTCAAGTTCCCGATGATGCTTGTCAACAATGCCGACTGCAAGCACCTTTTCGACAACCGTTACGGCACCGGACAGTCAGTCTGGGACGGCATCAACAGGACCACAAACCTGATTGTCGCCGGAAAGAATGTCGTGGTTGCAGGATATGGCTGGTGCGGCAAGGGTGTGGCAATGCGTGCGAAGGGTCTCGGTGCGGAAGTGATTGTGACAGAGGTGGATCCGATCAAGGCCATGGAGGCTGTGATGGACGGATTCAAGGTAATGAAGATGGAACAGGCCGCTTCAGTCGGTGATATTTTCGTGACCGTGACAGGATGTGATGCCGTAATCGTCAAGGAACATTTCCTCAAGATGAAGGACGGAGCGATATGCTGCAACGCCGGTCATTTCGACTGCGAGGTGGATGTGGCGGGACTCAGGGAAATCGCCAAGGAGGCAAAACCTGCCCGCAAGAACATCATCGGATATACTCTCGAAAACGGCAACAAGATATATGTCATCGCCGAAGGCCGTCTTGTCAACCTTGCTGCCGGTGACGGACATCCTGCAGAAATCATGGATATGTCATTCGCGATTCAGGCCCTCAGCGCGAAGTATCTCGCCCAGAACAGCGATAAGGTGAGCAGGGAACCGGGCCATATGGTAAATGATGTTCCGCTCGAAATCGACCGTGAGGTCGCTCGTCGCAAACTCTCCTTCTGGGGTTGCGAAATCGACACCCTCACACCGGAGCAGCACAGGTATCTCTTCGGAGAGTAAGCGTACATTTGAATTGTCTGCTGATTTTCTTATATTTGTCAAATCATTATCAGTCAGACAAAATGAAAAGATTTTCCGCGATTTTATCCGCATTTGCACTTTGCCTTTCCGCCCTCGCCCAGAATGTGCCGGAAAGGAAGGTCATACCGTTTGCAGATCCGTTCATCCTGTATGAGGACGGCCTGTATTATCTTTATGGAACCGGAAGTGATGAGGGTATCCCGGTGGTGGTTTCAAAGGACCTGAAGACATGGTCGTGGCCGGAAGGGGAGACCATGTTCTTTGCACTTCACAAGGACAATTCCTTCGGTGACAGGATGTTCTGGGCACCGGAAGTGTATAAGGTGGACGGCAGATATATCATGTATTATTCATCCGAGGAACACATATGCGCCGCCGAGTCTGATTCTCCCTTGGGACCTTTCCGTCAGAAATTCCAACGACCGATCCGCAGTCACAAGGGCATAGACAACCATCTGTTCATAGACAAGGACGGTACACCTTATATATATTGGGTGCATTTCAACGATGGCAACGAGATATGGATGGCCCGCCTGAACGAAGACCTCTCCACCATAGTGGAAGGCACGGAAAGATTCTGCATAGGGATGAGTCAGGATTGGGAAAAGGTCTGGCCGTCAGTGAACGAAGGTCCTTCCGTCATCGAACGCGACGGAGTATATTACATGACATATTCGGCAAACAGTTACGAAAGCCCTGCATATGGTGTCGGTGTTGCGACTGCCTCTTCTCCGGAAGGTCCATGGGTCAAATATGACGGAAATCCGGTGCTTCAGTTCTGTAATTCACTCGAAGGAGTCGGTCACCATGCACTTTTCAAGGATGCGAAAGGAAAGGACCGTATAGTGTTCCACTCGCACAACCGCCCTGGACAGATACATCCGAGAATCATCCATATAGGAAAATTCCGTATCAAAAAAGGGAAGGTTGTCATATCAGATGAATTTATAACCCCTCAGATGAAATAATCATGAAAAACTTGTGTGTATTGATTGCAGCGGCATTGGTCTTGTCTTGTGCCGCAAACCCCGAACCTGAAAAAGAACAGACCGATGGAGTATATACCAATCCGGTTGCCAGAATGAGTCTTCCGGACCCGACAGTCATGATGGACAACGGGGTCTTTTACCTATATGCGACAGAGGATATCAGAAATGTTCCCATAATGTGTTCGCCCGACCTTGTGAACTGGAAGAAATGCGGCACTGTGTTTTCCGATGCAGCCCGTCCTGACTTCGTGGAGGGCGGAGGAATATGGGCGCCGGATGTAAACCGGATCGGTCCCGGACAGTATGTCTTGTATTATTCCATGTCCGTCTGGGGTGGAATCCAGACCTGCGGAATTGGAGTCGCGGTGGCGGACAATCCTGTGGGTCCTTGGGAAGACAAGGGCAAGATGTTCATCAGCAAGGAGATAGGGGTGACCAATTCCATAGACCCGTGCTATTTTGAAGAAGATGGAAAGAAGTATCTTTTCTGGGGAAGTTTCAACGGAATATATGCTGTCGAACTTTCTGACGACGCTCTTTCCGTCAAGGAAGGTGCAGAGCCTCTGAAGGTGGCAGGCAGTGCGTACGAAGGCACATATATCCACAAGAGAGGCAAATATTATTATATGTTTGCTTCTACAGGCGCATGTTGCAACGGTTTCAACAGCACATATAAGACTGTTGTGGGACGTTCCACCAGTCTTTTCGGACCATATGTGAACCGAAAGGGTGAGAAGATGCTTGACAACAGGCACGAAATCCTGATTTCCGGAGACTATGACTACATCGGCACAGGTCATAATGCAGAAATCGTCACCGACAAGGCCGGTACTGACTGGATACTTTACCATGCATATTGCAGGGACCATAGCGACAGAGCAAGGACCCTGATGCTTGACAAGGTGCTCTGGGACGGCGAAGATTGGCCTCTCGTAAACAAAGGAACACCGACTCCATTTGGTGCGAAGCCGGTGTTCTGATCCGATAAATCCTTAATCCCGATAACTGACAAGCGAAGTGGCATTCCGTCACTTCGCTTTCATATATTCCTATCTGGTAGTAGGCCCGTCTACGGTAAGTTTTCCGTCTTTGATATCCATCCTGTCGATGAACACGACCCTTTCCTCGCCCGTAGCCTCTGTCCTTCCGTGATATACGCAGTACAGTTCCTTGCCGTCACGTGACCATGTGATGCTGTTGTGGCCCACGCCGGTCACTTTTCCGCCCTCCGGTGTGTTCTTTTCAAGTACAGGATTGTCGGAAGATTTTACGTATGGCCCGAGAGGGGAGTCTGATGTCGCATATCCCACAGCATAGTTCTCTCCGCCGAAGAAATTAGCGGAGTACATCATATAATACACTCCATCCCTCTTGATAAGGAACGAACCCTCGGTCCATCTGCGGTTGGCCTCACCCGACGTCACAGACCTGCTTTCCCATTCCGCCTGAGCGTCATCCATCTTTGAAGGCGGGCACAGAAGAAGTACAGGCTCGCCAATGACATGAGTGAGGTCCGGCGATATCTCCACGCCGTAGATCCAACTTTCCTCAATCTCCTGATACATGCCCTGCTCCCTCGCCCACAAAGCGACCTCGCTTTCAACAGGATGTTTGTAGCAGCATCTCGAGTAGTACAGATAGCATTTGCCGTCGTCATCGAAGAACACGTTCGCATCGATGATCGGGTAGCCCGGATTGAACAGGGGAGCATCGCTCATCTCCTTGAACGGTCCCGTAGGAGAATCCGACACTGCCACTCCGATAAGGAAATTCTCCAGTTCGGCAGTAGGGTTCACCTTCCAGTTCGCACTGAAGAACATATAGAACTTGCCGTTCCTTTCATATACTTCCGGTGCCCAGAAGCAGGATTCAGCCCATGAATCAGGCGTGTTGCCCTGATACACCGCACCCTTGTATTCCCAGTCCTTCAGGTTGTCGGACATGTAGCATCCGAAGCCGTCCTGAACTCCTCCGGTTCCGTACATGTAGTAGTGTCCGTCAGAGGCGAGCAGCACATAAGGATCTCCCAACCGGACATCAAGCGGATTGTTGGACTGCACTCCTTTTCCGGTGCAGGATACAAGTGCTCCCACCATCAGGGCAGCGAGCAGATTCAAAGAAGAAAGTTTACAGTTTTTCATATCGTGTAAAATAATATTCCCCGTAAATATATGGATATCTGCGGATAATGTCAAACATATTATCTTGAAAATCACGGATGTACATCCGTCATGACAAGGTCCCTGCCGTTTTCCGGATGCACCACCGCTTTCTTGAAGTATGACGACCCTGCGGCTATTTACTTAACGAGTTCGAGATATGTGACAGCAAATTCAAGTTCCCTGGTATATCTTTCGCCCTTGAACTGGAATGTGATGGTGTTGTTCTGTGAGGTCACGTCGATTTCTCCGCAATACATCTTGTCCACCCATTCCCTCTTCGGAGCATATGATGACCTCCAGTCCATGATCATCCTCTGTCTCTGCCAGATGGAGAAGTCGGCACCTTCAGGATTGGCGCAGTAGTCGAGATATATCTTATATCTTCCTTCCGGGAGACCGTCGAGGAGAACTCTCACCATACCTGTACCCTCTGACCAGCAGCGGATACCGCTTGAGATGAACTGGGTCTTCACATGATTTCCGAGAGTGATGAACATTGTCTGAGGGAAGTAAGGATGTACATCAGGGATATATACCTCGCGGAGTTCTGCTGTCGGCTCCATCTGTTCCTGCGAAGGCGTCTCGCCGTAGAAGTATGCTACGGAAGTATAGTCTACAGGGAACTTGTTGCCCTCAGGGCCGTGCTCGATGCCGATATAGAGTTCGTCCTCGAAACTCATCTTGTCATTCAGGTAGAAACGGTATCCACCGGTGCGTGACATCTGAAGAGAATAGTCGAGCGCTCCGTGGAGAGGCATGCTGGCACCTCTGTCCCATCTGTCCAGGAGGGCGTACCATCCGCCGTTGTAATAGTCCTCCGAACCGGTACCGTGCATACGCATCTTGCCGTCCACATGAGTGGAGTCGTCACCCTCGAAGAATAGTGTCATCTGAGGTACCTTACCCTGAGCAAGGTGTACGGTTCCCACATAATGACCTTTGCCCTTATAGTCAAGGAATCTGTAATACTCGCCGTCAGCGGGGTTGCGGTTCCTGCGCCAGTTGGTATAGAACTTTCCTTCCTTTCCTTTCTCTCTCTTCACATCGTTGTGATAGACCTTTGTCGTGATCCGGGCCGGAGCCTGCTGAACGCCTTCACGTTTTTCGTACTTGAGCGTGAGCATAGCGTTGCTGTCGAAAGGCGCAGGGAGGAACGAATAGTTGCGTCCGAGTGCATTACCGATGAGAGTACCGCGCATTGCACTCTTTCCATATGCATATCCGAAATAGTCGGCAACAGGAGCATTGATGGCATATCCCTTGTCATCATCCCATTTTGCAGTAAGGATGATGTCCTTGTTCAGACCGTCGAATGCGTTTCCGCCCTCGATCTCGAAGCCTTCGATACGGCCTCCCTTGTCAGTACTGAAGAAGCATACCTCCTCTCCCGGATTCAAGGTGAATGTCTTGACCGCACTCTTGCATCCTTCTGATTTTCCATATGCATAGTCTGCTACAGACGGAGAAAGATTCGACCATTTCGCTACAATGTCTCCCACCAGCGCATTGATCTCCGGAGTGATTTCCGGAGTGTATGTCTCTACCTTCTTTCCCTCAAGATTCCTGTACTGGATCTGGTGGAACTGGATAGTCTCTCCGGTGAAGACAATCTTCAGAGACTTCTTGTATGTGAATGGGAAATAGCAGTAGAATCCTCCCACTTCATTTGCGCAGAGAGGTCTTACGAAAGGCTCGACCTTGCCGCTGAACAAGTCGGCGAAACAAACTTTCAGACGTGGATTCTTCTCTCCGTCAAAATAGAAAAGAAGGGTGTCACGGGTCGGTGTCGGTGTCCAGATCCTGTTCACGACGCCGGGACCTTTCAGGTCTGCAAGCACCAGATTGCCGTTTTCCTTGCGGATGAAGGAGTATTTGCCGGCGAAGCCGTCCTCGTTTCCGCCTGTCGGATCATAACTGGAGATCTGCTCCACAATGCCGTATCTGTACTGCGGAAGTCTGTCCACATCCAGAAGATTGCGCAGTTCGGTCACGGTGGTGACAGTTTCCTTGTTCTGTGCCGGCAGGTGTAATGCCGTCATCAGCAGTGTCATTATAATAAAAGCCTTTTTCATGTCGTTCATATTCAGTATTTACAATCTCTTGCCATATATTTCGATATCCGCAATGCGTGCATATCCGTCCTCTGCGCATTTGTCCACATTCAGACGTACATATCTGGCGGCATGCGGCTCAATATCCCTGTCTGAGAAATCTCCCTCGACTCTTGCCCTCGACACTTCCTTCCAGTTCTGTCCGTCAGTACTGCTCTCGATAGTAAAGGCGCCGATATTCATCGACCGGTCTTCTCCGCATGCAGATGCGTGCGATATCAGGTACCTGTCTATCATATATTCCCTGCCAAGGTCGAACGTGATGCTGCGCTTTCCACGGGAAGAGGCTTTCCATGAATGTCTGCTGCCGAACGAGCAGTCTGCAATGGCTTCCGCTCCGCTTCCGTCATCAGCGGAAATCTTCACGTTGTCGAGCATCAGTATATTGAATGACAATCCGTTAGCCTCATTATACAAAGAGAAGAAATGATCCGCACGGCATATTTCCACCCTGTCCTTTTCTATCGAGTCGAAAAGAGACTGAAGTTTCGCCATCTGCCCCGGTCCCATGTTCCAGGATTCTCCCTGAGAGGTGAAGAAGGCCGGTCTGCTTCCGTCAAATACGGTTATGCTGTCTTTCCATTCTCTGAACATGTCTTCCACTTCGCTTGTATAGCATGGACGGTTTCCGATGAATGCCAGACGACCGCCATATGAGGCCGCCTCGATCTTAGGTGCCCTCTTCCAGTCTTCGAGAGTGACGCCGGTAAGATATCTGCAGTTGTCTGCATATGCCTCTGCCTGTTCGCGGTTGACCCTGTCCCATATGGTTATGATCCTGATGCCGCTTTTCTTCAGATATCTTTCAGTAAGTTTCGTATAATTCTCGATGGTCTCCCTTTCAGATGTATGCCATATGTCATTCAGTTCATCATAGATGAGGGAATAACCCATGCCTGAAGGACCGCTGACAAGGCAGTCTTTGTCGGATGCCGTTTCATAATAGTAGTTGAGCAGGCCGGGACCGAGGTCTGCAAGGCCGGGACTTACTGTCCAGTTTATAGGGAACGTGCCTCTGAGTGGGTTGTCCCAGAGTCTGCACATCTTATGCTCGCAATACTGTATATTGTCTCCGTCACTCAGGAACAGAGCAACATAGACCTTGTTCTCCAGAGGCTTTCTCTTAGGAACAGGAGATGGCTGGATATTGCGTGGGAAACCGGCATATACTGTAGCGTTGTTGTACAGGTCGGACGGGATAGTCGAAAGCCCGAAACCGGTCGCAATGCCGATTCCCGCCCTTTCTTCATGCCACCATCCCAGGATCACGGATTCGCCCGGGGTCAGGTCTGCAAGAAACTTCTTCAGGACCTCCCGTTCTTCCTCCTTACGGGGATCAAGCCATATTGAAGCAGCCTTCATGCACACGCCCAGATCCCTGATATCAGCGGCGATGTGCGGGTTGAGGCTCAGGATCGTTCTCCTTGTGCATGATTCCCAGTAATTATCATACAGATATGTATATAGTTCAGACGGTCTGGTAAAACGTAACTTGGTGATGTCGCATAAAGTCTTCAACTTTATTCCATTCTCCTGCAGTTTCCGTTTCTCCTCAGGCGTTACTGCAATCGCGCCCTCGATTCCGGCGATGGTGCATGCCAGATTCCGGTAGTGCAGGCTCTTTTCAGTGCTGTACACCACCATTCCGTTGATCTCCTTCTGATATTTTCCGACAAGCCAGTAGAGTTCGGAAGGCTTGTAGATACGTGTCCTGATGCCGATCCTGTCAGCCCACTCGCTACGTCCCCCGAATCTGTGCTTCAGAAGGTAAATCCTTGGCTGGCTGCTGTTTACAATGCCCTGGAGCGTTGCCAGCATAACGACCTCCCCTCCCGACAGGTCCTTGTCGTCATAGTAGATCGCATCCAATGTGTCCGCCGGTGCCGGCAGGGGTGGAAATATCGGCTCGTCCTGTGCAAATGCAGAGACGATGTACAGTGCTGCCAAAATAATCACGGTCAGCAAGTGTCTCATTAATGTATTCATAGCAGTTTAGTGTTATGTCTCTGGCGTGTGCACAGGAAGGAGTCGTGTTTATTCCTCCACCGGAGTTCCGTCCACAAGTATGCAGTCTACACCGATATGACCCCATGGGGCGGTGCTGTTGTCAACCACTTCAACGTATGCTTTTTTGCCTGCAAGGGATGACAGGTCCCATGTGATCTTTCTGGAGTTCTCTGTGTCGTGTCCTGTCTCTTTGAAGAGGACTGTTCCCGTTTCTGCATCGGTCAGCGCGACGTACAGGTTTGTCATGTCGTTTCCACCGGCGATGTAGAAGGACATCCTGGCATCAGTGCCGATGATGAACGCATTGGAACGCATCGAACCCGTCTGACCGTCACCTCCGTTATGGTTGTCGGCATAACTGCAGAAGGTCTTTTTGCCGACCATGTCTCTGTATGTTCCGTATCTGGACCTGAAGGAGTCGTTTATCATATGGGTGCCGAACTGTCCTGTTTTCGTCCAGCCGTCGAGCGTACCTTTCTCGAAACTGTGGTTAAGGACGGCAGATTCATGTTTGTCGCATGAATGTTTTCTATGCTCCTCTGCTTCTGCATGAGTCATCCATTTGATTTCAGCGATTCCGGCTCCTCCGACTGCTCCCTCGTGCTTCACCATACCTGTCCATCCTGCTGTCGTTACATACCATTTGTCTGCATCCTTGTCATATATGTATTCCGGACAGTGTGCTGAAATCCTGCCGGCATAGTTGCTGCTCTCTTCGAGTTTGACTGCACCTGAATATGTTCCGAAATTGTACGGATTGTCGGAAACGAAGATTATGGTGTCATGATATGTGGTCTCGTCGCTCACGGTGATAGTGGTGGAAAGTATGAATTTGCCATCCTTATAGATTACGAATGGAGATTCACAGGTTGAGTAAGGTGCTATCGGTGCTCCTTCCAGATTTCGGAGGGCATATCCCTTGAATGTCCACGCTTTCAGATTTGTCGACTGATATACGGCCACCGCCCCTCTTCTTACTCCGCCATCCAGCCACATTGCGGTCGTGTACATCAGCCATAGATTGCCATATTTCAGCACCATAGGGTCTCTGGTTTCCACTATATTGCCGTTTTCGTAGAGCAGACCCTCGTGTGTACCTGCAACAGACAGCGTGAGTTCCTCCGTCCTGTCTTTCCAGTTGATCAGGTCGGCGGATGTCGCATACTCCATGTTCCACTTGGCGGTGAGAATCGAGAAATAAAACATGTGGTAAAGTCCCTCATGATAGACAACATGCGGAGCCCAGCAGATGGTACCTTCCCTGATAGGATTGGGAGTGGTACCT
>SUYY01000062.1 GCA_015060205.1 Bacteroidales bacterium | reverse complement strand
ACGGCAATCCAAATGGACATCTGAACGTCAATATAAGGGGACTCAATACCCTCAGGGGAGACTCACAGCCTCTTTGGATTGTGGATGGCGCAGTCATTGGGTCTGGCATCAACCGCAATCTTAATGCCTTTTATCTGGCAGGAGGAAAGACCATAAACGGCGACAAGCTTCCTGATTATTCCGGCAGGAGCTATGCCGCTCCCCTTGGCAATTTCGGATGGCTCAATCCATATGAAGTGGAGTCGATAGAGGTGGTCAAGGACATGTCGGCTGCGGCCAGGTACGGAATGAATGGAGCCAACGGAGTAGTCATAGTCAGGACCAGAAAACCCGTTTCAGGGGACAACAACATCTGGCTTGCTTCCAATGTGGGAGCGACGGTGCCGTCCCTATCCGGCAAGGTGTTCAAGCCGGGACTGATGACGACTCATGACCTGGGAATCAGCGGTCTGTTCGGTACCGGGTCGTTCTATAATATTTCAGGATTTATAAGATATGACGGTGGTGCTGTTGAGAATGCCAGTTCTCTGTCAGGAGGCACGCTGATCAATCTGGAGACGGTTGCCAATGAAAGATTCAAGTTCGGTCTTACGTCAAGATTCGCCTATGGACAGAAGATGTCCGTTGCAGGAACCAATTTCATCGGTCAGCCATCAACAATTCTGCTTTCCCGCAGGCCGGAAATGTTCGAAAGCGAGAAGATCGACAGCTGGTTGTCCTCGTACGATGATGAAGCCTTTTACTACCGGACCGTCAATACGGTGTGGCTGGGCATAAACTTCCACAAGACACTGAAACTCAGGCTTACCGGCGGGATTGACTATCAGAATCAGACTCGCCTGATATGGTATGGTACAGGTACTTCCTTCGGCAAGGAATTCAAGGGAGCTACGAGTGTGATAGGAAACAGCCTTCTGACATGCAATTTTGACGCGGAACTGAGATTCGAGAGAAATTTTGCGGTCCGGCATCGTCTTCAGGCAGTCCTTGACTTTGAACTTAATGCCAATGCAGACAGAACCAATACCATGTGCGGAACCAACTTCGACCTTCCTCATCTCCGGGGAAAGGGCCTGTCTTCCTCAAGCAGTCTTCATGCCATCAGGAAGTTCAGCAGGACCTATAGTCGGATGGGAGGCTACGCCTATGTCTCTTACGATTATGACGGCTGTGCCGGATTGAGCGGAACTGCACGCTTTGACCGTACTGACCGCTTTGACAAGAAGCCTGTATGGTTTCCTTCCGCAGAGGCTTTTATCGATCTGAAAAAGCTTTTCTTGATGGAGTCTTCGGGCATCTCATGGCTGAAACTCAGAGGAGGATACGGATGTGCGGGAAAAGAAATGGTCCTGCCGTATGAATATATCTCTGCCTATGTCTCAGATATACCGGAGGTAGAAGTCGGGGCTGAACCTTATTTTGACGGCATGAACCGTCTGATGAGCAACGAGTACAATGTCGGACTTGATCTGGGGTTTCTTGGCGGAAGGTTTGATCTGTCATTCGGATATTATGACAAGTCCACGGAAGATACCTTCAGAATATATGATTTCGGCAAGATAGTTTCCGGCCTTTGGGTGGTTACGGACAAGTCCGAGATTTATCATGAGAGAGCCTCCATGCTGCGTAACCGAGGATTTGAACTGGATTTCACAGGGCGTTTCATACAGACTCGGAACATAGTCTGGACAGCTCGGTTCAATGCTGCATACAATATGAACAGAATACTGTCGTTACACGAACTGGATGCCAACCCTCGTGTGGAGATCGAAAAGGGAACCTGCAGGACCGAATTCAATGTCGACAGGACTGTTTCTGAGATACTTGGCTGCAATACTCTGCCGAAAGTCTCGGGCGGATTCGGTACTACCTTGTCTCTCTATGGGATTACTCTGGATGCCGATTTTTCCGCTGCAGCGGGATTCAGTATCCTTGACGTAGACAGGTACATGGAAAGAGGGTTGGGCAGAATAACCGAAGGGGATGTGGTAAGGGGAGACTATCTGCGTCTTGACAATCTCACAGTCTCTTACAGCATCCCTCTCAAGGTAAGATGGATGCAGGAGTTCAAGATCAATCTGTCCGGTCACAATCTTTTCACTCTGACCGGATACAGTGGCTGGAATCCTGATGTCAACTGTTTTGGTGTCTCGGTTGCCGGAAACGGTGTGGATTATGGCTCATATCCTGCCTTCCGACAGGTGGTGCTCGGAGTAAGTTTCAGGTTCTAAATGATTCGGGCTATGAAAAAATTATTGTCATATATGGCTATAGCGCTCTGTGTAGGGCTTTCATTGATTTCGGAGACAGCTTATGCTCAGGAAATAACCGTGAAGGGAAATGTCCGGGATGCGTCCGGAGCTCCGATTATAGGAGCGGCCGTCATGGTTGAGGGTAGTTCAACGGGTGTGGTGACCGATCTTGACGGAAATTATTCCATCAGATTCAGGCTGAAGGAGGGCAAGAAGCCGGCTCTGGTATTCTCAAGTATTTCCTATGTGTCCCAGACAGTTTCTCTCGGAGGTCAGAGGACCATCAATGTGGTGCTGGAAGAGGATAAGGAGCAGCTTGATGAAGTGGTGGTGGTAGGTTATGGAGCGATGCGCAAGAGTGACATCACGGGGTCTGTGACCTCTGTCCGGATAGATGAGACCAAGGCGAGCCAGAGTACATCGCTCGATCAGCTTCTTCAGGGGCAGGCTGCCGGAGTGCAGGTGGTCTCCAACAGCGGTGCACCGGATGGTGGAGTCAGCGTGGTCATAAGGGGAGCAAGTTCATTCAATTCTTCTTCTCAGCCTCTGTATGTGGTCGATGGTGTCATCATGGATACGACTGGCTCCATCAGCATGGGCACTCACGGTGGAAATGAATCCGGTGTCGTTGAGGATAATAACGGCCTGATAGGAATCAATCCTCAGGACATCGCGTCCATGGAGATTCTCAAGGATGCCTCGGCGACAGCGATCTATGGTTCTCAGGGCGCTAACGGTGTGGTACTCATCACCACGAAATCGGCCTCCACAAGCAAGCCTTCCGTGACCTTTACGGCCGGCATGAGTGTGTGTACCGTCACCAAGAAGTATGACCTGATGAGTGCCGATGACTATATGAAGTTTCTGGACAAGAAAGGGATACAGCACACGGATACCCAATATACGGTCTTTACTGATTCTGTCGAGAACGGTACATATGTGCCTTGTGACTGGCAGGACTATACAATGCGTACCGGAGTCTCCCAGCGCTATTATCTGACAGTCGCAGGTCGTCCGAAGACTCTTGACTATCGCTTTTCCATCGGCTATACAGACAACCAGGGAATAATACGTAAGACAGGCTACAGGAATGTGTATTCGCGGATCAATCTTGACAAGACCATAGGAAAGTTCAAGCTGAGCACCAAGACATCCATATCATGGCTTGATTCGCATCTTACCCAGGGAGCAGGAGGCACCATCCAGCAGACTCCTGCCACTTCCCTGATAATGAGCATGCTCATGACAAGGCCTCTTCGCAGGGTTGTGGAGTACGATGAAGAAGGAACTGAAGTCGACGATGACTCTTCGCCTCTGTCCGGTCCTGACAGGTGGCTCAACGATTTCGACAGCAAGAGGAATGAGTTCCGTCTTTCATCAAGTATCAGCGGACAGTATAAGATTCTTTCATGGCTGACCTTTACCAGCAGATTCGGATTTGACTTCCGCTCCAACGAGCGTTCTATGTTCAAGTCTTTGAGAATCAATACTCAAGGGACGGGTTCCAATGGCTCTGTGACCCATCAGGACCGTCTTTACTGGAACTGGAACAACCATTTTGGATTCTATAAGAAATTCAAGCGTAAGCATGCGCTTTCCGGTACTCTGGGACAGACTGCCTCACAGGGACGCTCGCGCAGTCAGACCGTGGAAGGAATCAATGTACGTCAATGGAAGGCAATGGAATCAAGTCTCAATTCTGCACCTTATACATGGCTGTCCTACGGGGAGGGACATACCCAGCTGTTGTCCTTCCTTGCCAGATTCAACTACAATTACTGTGACAGATATCTCCTGACTGCGACTTACCGAGCAGACGGATCCTCGAAGTTTGCTGACGGGAACAAATGGGCGCATTTCCCTTCATTGGCTTTTGCATGGCGTATAAACAACGAGCCGTGGTTCAAGAGAGTGAGGTTCACCATGCCTTGGTTCACATCTGCAAAGCTGCGTGCAGGCTGGGGACAGGTCGGTAATCAGGCAGTTCCGGCCAATCAGACCAGATATAGCTACTCTGCGGGAATAACCGCTACTCATGACAAACCGTCCCATACCCTTACTACCATCTCATCTAACAATCTTCCTTCTCCGGACCTTAAGTGGGAGACCACCACGCAGTATAACCTTGGACTGGATCTGGAACTGTTCAAAGGCCGGATTGAGCTCTCTGCCGACGGCTACTACAAGCTCACTGAAGACCTTCTTCAGACAAAGATAATCACGGCATCGGTAGGTGTCAATAATCCGTATGTCAATATGGGATCCATATCGAATACCGGATTCGAACTGTCGTTCAATACTGTTCCGATAGCATCCCGCGGGGTGGAGTGGACCATAGGAGGCAATTTTACCATCAACCGTAACAAGGTAATTTCAATCAATCCGAGTGGTGCCGGTTCGGCATGGAAATATGTTTATCTGAACGAACCGAAGCGTAAGGTTCAGTATTTTACCGGTGAAAAACTGTCATCCTCAGCTGTCAATGCCGATTATCTGAACATATTCATTACCGGGGAGCCTATGAGTCTTTTCTACGGTCTTCCGACTGACGGCATAGTACAGGAAGGAGATCAGGGAGTTCCATTCGGCGATGGAGAACCGAGAGGACCCGGATCGGTGAATTTTGTCGATACCAATAAAGATGGAGTCATAAGTGCGGAGGACAAGGTGGTGATAGGTGATCCGAATCCTGATTTTACATTCGGATTCAATACGTCATTCCGTTATAAAGGACTGAGACTCTCTGCGTCATTTACAGGTTCGTATGGCAACGATGTCTACAATCAGCAGCTTGCCAATCTCAGCGATCTGTCCACCAACACGGCCAACAGGCTGCGTGGTCCCGTATTTGACTGCTGGAGTCCTGAAAACAAAGACTCCATGTGGCCTTCCGTATCCGCGTTCAGAGCCTATGACCTGAATCTTTGTTCCGACAGGTATGTAGAGGACGGATCTTATCTCCGTCTGTCAAATGCCTCCATTTCCTACTCTTTTTCATTCAAGAAGAAAAACGCGTTCCTCAGGTATCTTTCACTGACCCTTTCCGGAAAGAATCTTTTCTGCCTGACAAGGTATAGCGGGTATGATCCGGATGTGAATATTTACGGCAAGGTGCTGAAATATGGTATCGATATGGGTGCATATCCGGCGGGACGTACATTTATGTTTGATGTCAAACTGAATTTTTAGAAGCTATGAACAGGATATTCACGATAGCGATATTGTCTTTGGCGGTGGGCTTGACAGCCTGCTCGGACTTTCTTGTGGAAAGACATAGTACATCATACGAGGGAAAATCCATGATTGCTACCAAGACAGCCCTTGAATCTTCTATTCTGGGAATACACAGGCAGATAGCATCGAGCGGTTTCAAGACGGGGTCGTTCTGCGAATATCTCGCCCCGGGTTCGGGTCTGGCGATATGGGGGAATACGGGAGCCCTTACCAATCCGCAGGAGAAATGGATCTCGCTTCACAAGTTCACGAGGTTCTCCAGACATCCGGATAATCTCACTACGTTTCAGTCATTCTACAGGACCATATATCTGTGCAACCATCTTCTTGATCTGCTGGTGAACAGTCCTGTGGATGAAAATTATGTGGAAGAAATAAAGGGCGAGATATATTTTCTCCGTGCAATGGCGTATTTCTATCTGGTGCGTCTTTATGGGGATGTCACGCTGAATCTTACTGCTCCTTCGTCTTCAGACGACGAAACCATGTACAAGCCGCGTGAGAATTTCTGGACAGTCTACTGCCAGATTGTAAAGGATCTGAATCTTGCGGAAGAAAAACTCCGCTCATTCAAGAGAATGGTATCTGTCGCCGGTGGAAACGCTTCCGGAAGAGTTTGCAATTATGCAGCGACAGCATGCCGCTCTTTAGTCTATCTCACTATCGGCACCCTTCTGGAACATCCTGATGACAATTTCTGGGTGGGCAGAACCCCGGACTTTACAGAAATAGGCATATCTTCCCCTGAAGATGCATTCAGACTTGCTCTGGCAGATGCTGAAAATGTGATAGAGAATGGTCCGTTTGAACTCTGTCCTGACTATCGGCAGCTTTTCCGTTGGATAGAGCCGGAAGACTGGCAGCTGAAGGAACGCATCTGGGCAATGCCTCGCTCTCCGGAAAGCAAGGATGCCGGAAGCGGTCTGACTCTCTGGGCGCTGCCACGCTGCTATAATGGTACTGAAAATGTTGACAATTTCGGTCGTTGCCGTCCTGACAGGTGGTTCTTCCAGAAGTGGTGCGAGACTTATGGCGGAGTCAAGGGAAGTGGAACCAGCAATTCCAACATATATGTGACCTGTGCAGATCCTCGCATGGATGTCAATCTGATTTACGGAAGCTTCATGGGGCAGAAGAAGGTGGAAGACTGTTACCCAGCAAGTTCACGTTTATCTTCCACCAGTGCTTTCACATTGAAATCCTTCGGCATACCGTTCTATAAGAAATACTACGACCCGACCTTCAACAACAGTGACGGCAATGCCGATCTTTATGTGATGCGTCTGGCTGAGGTCTATCTGATAGCTGCAGAAGCTACCGCCAATCTTCATTTTACCGGAGCCAACCAGTATGGAAAGACGGCTATGGACTATGTGAATGTGATTCTTGCGAGGGCGAGAAGGTCGGTGGACGGTTCTCCTTCAAGAGAGCCGGCGGACTGGAAGACAGGAGATTTTGCAGACAAGGATGCGCTCCTGACTGCTATCTTCTGGGAGAGATGTTTTGAAATGCCTTTCGAGCATCATGAGTATTTCGATACTCACCGCATGGGGGCCAAGTGGATTGTCGAGAACATATCCAAGCCGAAGAACATATTCCTTTATCTGAAGGAGCAGGAAGATTTTACTTCCGGTGGTAAGGAATATATGGGATACCGTTCGTATCTGTATGGCAAAACTTTCAGGTATGACGAAGACTGGACCCTTGTCCGCAAAGGACTGATCTGTGGTTATCCCTACGATGAGATCGTCTACAATCCTTGCCTTGAAGAGACGAGTACGGACCCTTTGCGCGGTCAGAATCCTACCGAGGTATTTTGGAGATAAAGTTTTACAATACAAAACAATAATATGGTGTTGTAAAATAGAATAATGTTTTTTACCTTTGTCGCAGATACTAACCCAAAAGATTTTGCAGATCATGAGAAAATTGACATTTCTTGTGGCGTTTGCTGCATTGATAACCGCCCACCAGATGATGGCTCAGAACCGTCCGGACCTTGTGAAACAGATAGAGGCAAAGGGTTCTTTCGAGCCGATGTTCCCTTTTCAACCTACCCATAATGCTCCGGACAATATCACCAATGTCCGTACTTGGGCTGGAGTTGACAACAGACCTGCTGGTATTGATGGCTTTGTTTCTACGGATGGAGAGCATTTCGTGGATGAGAACGGCAATGTGCTCCGCTTTCTCGGCACTCAGTGTGGAATGACAGGATGTTTTCCTAGCCATGCTCAGGCTGACAAGCTCGCCAAAGAGTTTACCAGATATGGCATCAACATAGTACGTATGCACTATGTCAGCCACAGGACTCCGAAGCAATATCCCGTTCTCGATTCCTTTATCGAGCCTGTGCAGCTTGAGAAGTTTGACTATTTTATCGCAAAGCTCAAGGAAAACGGCATATATGTATATTTCCAGCTTAATATCGCAAGGAAGTTCAGTGCCATCAACGGTATCATGAATCCTGGCAGGCTTCCCAAGTACAAGAACGGTGTCGACAATGTCAACCGCAGGATGATCGATCTGCAGAAACGCTTCCATAAGGAGATTCTGGAACACGTCAATCCATATACAGGCATCGCATACAAGGATGAGACGTGTATAAGCATGATGGAGATAGCAAATGAGAACTCCATCGTGCATTCATGGTTTTCTCCTACTCATAAGTTCTCAGCTCTCGTGGAGCCTTACAAAAGCGAGTTCATCCAGAAATGGAATGAATATCTTCTTAAGAAGTACGGAAGTACCGAGGCTCTCAAGGCAGCATGGATCACTACTACTCCGGACGACGGCAAGGAGATTCTGTCCAACGCCAACAATGACCCTTACATGGCTTCATGGCGTGTGCAGAAAGCCGGAGGTGCGGATGCTGAGGTCCAGTTCCGTAAATCTTTGAAACGGGATGGTATGAAAAATCCTCAGTATCTCAGACTGAAAGTACTGTCAAATACGAAGAACAAGGTGGAGCCTCGTCTGTATCAGACACGTATGGCAATAAAGAAGGACTGCCCTTACTGCCTGAAATTCAAGGTAAGGAGTGACAGTCCAATGAGCATTATAGTCAAGCTTCACATGGACCATGCTCCTTGGAAAGATGCCGGTCTGAAAGTGACAGCCAAGTCGGATTACGAGTGGAAAGAATATAAATACAATTTCACGGCTCCTTACAGTGATGACAACGTGAAGCTGGTATTCAACAACTTCATGCCAGGCATCGTGGATATAGCTGACATCTCCCTGTCTGTGGGTCTTGATTATGATTGGCCTGAGAATCAGAGTCTTGAAGCAGGTAATGTCGATTGGCCTTATAATTACAACTGGTCTGTCCTTAACCAGAAGGCTGTGGATTTCGTGGACTTCATGTCAGAGCTGGAGGAGGCGTATTTCCCTGAAATGTATGACAATATCAAGACTAATCTCGGGGTGAAGCAGCCTGTTACAGGTACCCAGCTCGGCTACGGATTGAATCAGGCCCAGACCGGCATGGATTATTGCGACATGCACTGTTATTGGTGTCATCCAGCTTTCCCGGGAGGAAAATGGGACAACAACCATTTCAATGTCCGCAACGAGGCCATCATCAACAGCTGGGGTTATCCGGCTTCTACTTTTGCCAATGTGGCACGTTCAAGAATGCTGGGCAAGCCGTTTACTGTGAGTGAATTTGATATTCCTAATCTTAATTTCTATTGTGCTGAGGCCAATCTGATGATGTCGGCTCTCGGTGCGTTCCAGGACTGGGGCGGACTGATCCAGTTCTCATGGATCCTTGATACTGACTTCGACAGACAGCATGTATGGCCTCAGTTCGATATGTGTTCAGCTCCGCAGAAGCTTGTCCATTTCCCTGCGTGTCATGCCATGTTTGTCAGGGGCGATGTCAGAAGAGCAGATGACAAGGTCGTGTTTGCACGTCCTTCCGTGAAGGCGAATGACGTAAAGAAGATAGCCGAAAAGCGTTCTTCCGGTGCTCCTTCGACTGATGATATGCTGTTTATGAACAGTCTGCCTCTGGTGATGAAGTCCGGTGTCAATGTCACTGAGGCACCGGAACTGTTTCAGGCCGAAGGCAAGACCGTGATTACCAGACGTGCGGATGTTCCTTCAGACATAGTGGAGGATTACAAGAACAAGCATCTTACCAGCAGCACCGGTGAGCTTACATGGGACTGGCAGATGCCTGGAGCAGGATATTTCATGGTGGATACCAGAAATACAAAAGTCTTTTCAGGCTTTGTGAGAGGACGTTCGTTCACATATAGGGGCATGACTCTTACTCCGGGAAAGACCCGTCTGGACTGGCTTACTCTTTCTCTTACATTGGCTGCTGCGAAGGAAGGATCCAAGCCTGGCAATCTTCTGCGTCCGGGAAGCTATCTTCTTGCCGCTACAGGTATGGTGCAGAATACGGACATGAAGATTGTCGAAGTTGCCCCTAAGCCTCAGAAGATATCTATTTCTGAGCCTGACGGAGGTAAGCTTGGTACAGGCCCTGTGCTATGCGAAGGTATCCCGGCAACTTTGTCATTCGCCGGACTTTCCGGAAGGGTGAAGTGCTTTGCTCTGGATCCGGACGGCAACCGCACACAGGAAGTGGCAGTGGGGTCAAGTCCTGCAGGAGAGGCCGTGCTCGAAATAGGGCCACAGTACAAGACCGTGTGGTATGAACTGATAGTGGAATAATTAAACTTAACCATATTTATAATGAACCTGAAACGAATACTTACAGCAGGATCTGCCGTGGCGCTGATGGCGCTACCCTTGTCGGCCAAACCGGTTGAGGCTGATACATTGGGGGGAATCAGGTCGGTAGCTACATCTCCTGCAGATCTGATCCGGGGTGAGGTGTCCGGAGTCAGAGTTTCTGCCGTCGACGGAGGTGCTGATGGACTTCAGAATGTCTATATCAGAGGATTTAATACTCTCAGAGGTGATTCCCAGCCTCTATGGATTGTGGATGGAGTGGTCATGGGCTCATCGGCCAATGACAATCTCGATGCTTTTTATCTTTCAGGAGGACTGACAGCCAACAATGACAAACTTCCTGATTATTCGGGGAGAGCATACACATCTCCGATCGGTGGTTTCGGCTGGCTCAATCCATACGATATCGAGTCGATAGAGGTCCTGAAGGATGTCTCAGCAACATCTCTTTACGGAATGCGTGGTGCCAACGGTGTGATCATAGTGAAGACCAGAAGACCTGAGTCAGGAGAGTATAATATCCGCCTAAATTCAAATGTGGGCGTGGAAAACGCTCCTGCAAAAGGTGATGCATTCAAGACCGGCATTCTCACTACCCACAATATAGGGGTGGACGGACTGCTCGGTACAAATTCGTTCTACAGTGTCTCCGGTTTCATCCGCTACAGCAATGGAGCAGTCAGAAACAGTGGTTCCACTACCGGAGGCGTTTCTGTCAATCTGGAGACTGCGGCCAACAGTGTCCTGCAGTTCGGCATCAATTCGCGCCTTGCATACGGTGATTATCTTTCCGCATCGGGAGTGAATTATATCGGTGCACCTTCCATGATGATGCTTTCCCTCTATCCGGATGCATTTGAGGGCTTGAAGGCCGGTGATTATGTCGGCTCTTATGAAGACGAGGCAATCGACTATCGTACTGTCAATTCCGTATGGCTGAATATCAACATACTTCGTAATCTCAAGCTCAGGATTTCAGGTGGCATCGACTATCAGAACCAGACCCGTTATGTATGGTACGGCAAACAGACACCTTTCGGAAAGGAGTTCAATGGTGCAGCAAGCATTCTGAACAATTCTCTCCTCAATTACAATGTCAAAGGTGAGCTTACATATGAGAGAAGCTTTGCCGTGAAGCACCATCTTCAGGCAGCTCTTGCTTTTGAACTCAATGGCGATGAAAACAGGACCAATGCCATGTGCGGAACGGATTATACCAATCCTTCGCTCAAGTCTAAAGGAATGACTTCGACCGGCAGCATTCAGTCTGTAAGAAAATTCATAAGACATTATGGCCAGATGGGTGGCTACGTATCTGCAGGCTATGACTATGACGGCTATGCCGGCATACGTGGAGCTGTCCGCAGCGATTACACAATGAAGTATGACAGACAGGAGCTCTGGCTTCCTTCAGCTGAGGCCTTTGTGGACTTCAAAAAGATATTCTTCAGACAGTCAGGTATAGTATCGACCCTGAAACTCAGCGGAGGATATGGCTGGGCAGGTCGTGAGAAGGTTCTTCCATATCAGTATCTGACATCCTATATCATGGATGTGCCGGAGGTCGAGCTTGGTACAGAGCCGTATTTTGACGGAATGAACAGGCTTATCAGCAAGGAATACAATGTGGGCATTGACCTTGGCTTCCTGAATGACAGATACAATGTGTCCTTGAAGTATTATGACAAGAACACAGCTGATGACTTCAAGGTGTACAACTTTGGAAAACGTCTTGTGAACCAGTGGGTCGAGACTCAAAAATGGAAAGTGCTTCAGGAACGTATTACCTCAATCCACAACAGCGGTATAGAACTGGATGCCGACTTCAGGTTCATTCAGAACAGGAATCTAACGTGGACACTCCGTATGAATGCTGCGTATAATATCAACCGTGCCTTTGATTTTGATTCAAAGGATGTCAATGGTTCAGCCGTAGTGAAAGACGGTTCCTATATAGCTGAATTTGCTGAGGGCAGGTCCCTCTCGGAGGTGCTCGGCCATAACACTCTGCCGAAGGTTCATGGCGGTCTGGGTACGACACTCTCTCTTTATGGAATCACGCTTGATGCAGACTTTTCGGGTGCTGCCGGATTCAGCATACTAAATGCCGGCAGAATGGTGCAGAAAGGTGATGTCAACATAACTGAAGACATTGTGGAGAGGGGAGATTATCTGAGACTGGACAATCTGACCGTTTCTTATGATGTACCGCTCAAGGTCAAGTGGATCAAGGATTTCAAAGTCAATCTTTCCGCGCACAACCTGTTTACAGTTACAGGATACAGCGGTTGGAATCCGGATGTCAACAGTTTCGGAGTTACGGCAAGAAGTTATGGGGTTGACTACGGTGCCTTCCCTCTGTGCCGTCAGTTCGTGCTTGGAGTAAGTTTCAGATTTTAATCAGGAGTGACCATGAAAAACATATACAGATTCTTCTCTTCGTTCAGAAAGGCAGTATGTCTGGCGGCGGGTCTTCTGCTCTTTTCAGGAGCGGCCTGGGCTCAGGGCAGAATAACAGTCAAGGGAACAGTCAAGGATGCCTCTGGTGTTCCGATTGTAGGTGCTGCAGTAATGGTTGATGGCACCACTACAGGTGTTGTTACTGATGTGAACGGTAAATATTCCATAACTTTCACTTCGGATGCGAAAAATGCACCCGCTCTGGTGTTTTCAAGTATTTCATACGTTGACCAGACCGTGAAGATAGGTGGAAGAAGAGTTATAGACGTAGTCCTCGAAGAGGATGCGGAGCAGCTTGATGAGGTGCTGGTGGTAGGTTATGGAGCCATGCGTAAAAGCGACATCACCGGTTCTGTGACCTCAGTCAAGATTGATGAGGATCAGGCCGGCAGGAGTGCATCTTTGGATCAGTTGCTGCAGGGACAGGCGGCTGGAGTGCAGGTTGTCTCCCAGAGCGGAGCTCCGGATGGCGCAGTCAATGTGACAATCCGCGGTGCAAGTTCGTTCAACACTTCTTCACAGCCGCTTTATGTAGTGGACGGTATAATCATGAATACTTCCGGCAGTATGGAAATGGGTACACGCGGAGGTACGGATTCCGGTATCGTGGAACAGACCAATGGTCTCATCGGTCTCAGTCCTCAGGATATCGCGTCCATGGAAATCCTCAAGGATGCTTCTGCGACAGCGATTTATGGTTCTCAGGGTGCTAACGGTGTCATCCTCATCACGACCAAATCCGCTTCTCAGAACAAGCCTGTTGTGACTTTTACGGCAGGTGTCAACCTCAGCCATATCTATAAGAAATATGACATGATGGATGCGGATGATTATGTGCAGTTCCTTGAAATGAGAGGTGACGTGAAGCCGACCGACCAGCACTATACCATATACACCAAGGATGTGGAGAGCGGCTGGTATGTACCTTGCGACTGGCAGGACTATGTGACACGCACCAGCGTGACTCAGCGTTATTACCTGACAATTGCAGGCCGCCCGAAGAACACCAACTACCGCTTCTCTATAGGATGCAATGACAATCAGGG
>SUYY01000061.1 GCA_015060205.1 Bacteroidales bacterium | reverse complement strand
TGAGGTTAGCGAGGTTGTGTTTTCAGATGCTGAAAACCTCCCGTTGGTCGCCTCGCTTTGCCGGTGGCAAAGATGTAAAAGCCGTCATGCCCGACCTGATCGGGCATCTCCATCTGTCATTCTTTCACTTTTGCTCAAGCGACAGTGTCATTCCGAGCGAGCGAAGCGAGTCGAGGAATCTTTGATATGTGCATTTACACAAATACACATTTACACATTTACGCATTGGCACATTGACACAAATGCACACATACACATTTATACGCGAACAATGGAACAGAAGAACAAAGGCGGTCGTCCGAGATCGAGCAGGGTGCAGAAGAAGAGCCGGGCCGTGACCGTAAGATACAGCACCCTGCAGTATGATATCGTCCGTCACAGGGCGAGGACGGCGGGATTCCGCACATTGACCGAATATGTCCGGGAGGCATCCGTCAATGCCGAGGTCGTGCAGAACTTCATCCAGGAACATAATGCCGTCTTCCGCGATCTGTCGGGTCTGTGCAACAACCTGAACCAGCTCACGAGACTTGCCCACGCACAAGGCCTCCAATCGACCGAAGGTGCCCTGTCCGAACTCCTTCCTCAAGTCCTGAACCTCATCACTCACCTCCACAAAGAGATGAAAAGACAAAAATGATCCACTCGGATGCCCGACGGATCGTCATGCCCGACTCGATCGGGCATCCCTCGCACATAGTTTAATCCATAAAACAAGCAAACAATGATAGCAAAAATAATAACCGGCGCCTCATTTGGAGGCTGCACAGCATACGCCTACGGCAAAGACCAGGCAGAAGTAATCTCCCACGACGGCATCATTCCCGATGACCCGAAGATGGCAGCCAAGTGCTTTGAAATCCAATCCCAGCTGAACCCAAGAGTCAGCAAGCCTGTCGGCCACATAGCCATCAGTTTCAAACCTGAAGACAAACCGCGCCTGACCAATGAGTTTATGGTACAGATTGCAAAGGAGTATATGGATAAGATGGGAATCAAGGATACCCAATATGTCATTGTCCGTCACCATAATACTCCCAATCCCCATTGTCACCTCATATTCAACCGTGTGGACAACAACGGCAAACGCATCTCCGACAGCAACTGGCTGAAGCGGAATGTCCGCGTCTGCAAGGAACTGAAGCAGAAATACGGTCTGACCTTCGGCGAAGGCAAGTCCCAGACAAGAACCGAGAAACTCCGTCCGAATGAACGAATCAGATACGAGATGGCAAACGATGTCAAATCCGCCCTGAAGGTATCCAACAGCTGGAAATCCTTCTCTGCCAACCTGAAATCCCACGGCATCAACGCCGATATCAAATTCAGAAGCGGCACGCACATCCCCAAAGGCATCTCCTTCACCCGAGATGGCACGACCTTTAAAGGCTCATCTCTCGACAGAAATCTCAGCTTCTCAAAGATCGACAAAGTCCTCACAGGCGGTGTGAACATAGAAACTGGCAGCCAAGCTCAAGACCATTCTGGCTACGAATCCCGTTCAAACGAACAGAACCACTCCCTGACCACCGACCTCTCAATGCTCGCAGCTGACCTCGCCATTGGTCTCATAGCCTCCGGTCAGGAAAAGAAATCCGAGGAACAAGACCTTGCACCAAATAAGAAACGAGGCCCAAGACTATAGAATTATAAGATTATAAACATATAAATCCCAGACAATTATGGCAAAGCAAAATAACTCACTTACAGAACTCCAAGCCCTCGAAGGCATTTATGAACACCTTTCCACCATCGACGATCTCGCGAAGGAGGTTGGAATGATTTCAACAAGATTACGGAAGATTGAAGAACAGTTGAAGGAACCGGTGAATATAACGGATCCAATACTCGCACAGGATTTGACTAGAGATACCTGCATTTATGGAGCCTTAGCGAAGTCTATGGAAGCGTGCCGGGAAGTAAAAGAACATAAGATCAAACTGAACGATATTATTACTGAACAAAAGCATATCAGGTCGTTGTTGGATAATATTTCTAAAGGGCAGTTTAAGCAGAATAGTGCGTTTGAAGCACTGATAACAATGGCTAAGGAGGAAACTAAAGGTATTGACTTCAATTTCAAATTAATAATTGTGATGTTCATATTGATATTTGTTGTAATAGCCATCGATTTCTTAGCAATGTAATAAATGCGTTTGTCCCTTTTCTCTCTAGGGAAACAGACCTATGTGCTATGTGTTGGCACAATCGTGTGGTTTCTTTGCACAGTAAATAGAGTTTTCTAAATCTTATAAAGTTTGTATATTTGCAAGTTGGCAATCATTAAATCCTTTTATTGACTATGGCTGATATTATATCATTGTTTTCTGGATGTGGCGGTTTAGACCTGGGATTTGAACAGGTCGGAGATTATAGAACGGTGTGGGCAAATGATTTTAATCATGATGCCTGTGAGACATTTAGAAGACACTTTGGTGATGTTATCAGAGAGGGTGACGTGGAGCAGATAGATCCATATAATGATCCTACCATCCCGAATTGTGATTTGATTTTGGGTGGATTCCCTTGTCAGGACTTCTCAATTATATGGAAGCAGCCTGGATTGAATGGTGATCGAGGTAATTTGTATAAGAGTTTTTTGCGTTTCGTCGATGCCAAGAAACCATTAGCCTTTGTTGCAGAAAATGTTAAGGGTATACTGACTGCCAATAGTAAAAAAGCGATTCAGCAGATAATTGAGGACTTTCAAAATATCGAACCAGGGTATGTTGTAATTCCAAAGTTATATAACTTCGCAGATTATGGTGTTCCTGAATTTAGAGAGAGGGTCTTGATTGTTGGTATTCGTTCGGATACCGGCTTCGATTTTAATCATCCATCTCCGTCGCACGGAGATGGTGATGGATTGCTGCCATATGTTACTGTCGGAGATGCGTTTAAAGGTGTTAAAGATGTTCCTCATAATAATGAACATTTAAGGATAACTGCACGTACAGAAAAGGTTATAAGTCTTATACCAGAAGGTGGTAATTTTACCGCTATTCCCAAAGATAACCCATACTATGTTAAGGGAATGATCAGTCATGTATATCGTCGTGTCAAATTGGATGAACCTTCTAAAACGATAATAGCACAGGGAGGTGGTGGAACTTGGGGATACCACTTCCCAGAGAACAGGCCGTTGACAAATAGAGAAAGGGCTAGGATTCAATCTTTTCCTGATGATTTTGTTTTCTTTGGAAATACAACAGAAGTTAGAAGACAGATTGGTAATGCGGTTCCTCCTGTGGGAGTGAATGCACTGGCAAATGCTTTGAAACCTTTGTTCACAGGAGAGTATGAAAGAATAGATTTAAGGCGTAGATTTGATGAGTTGAGAGAGATGTCTTTTGCTGATAGGTACAGACTAATAATGCAATAATTATGGAGCACCTTTTCACTCGAAATCCAATCCTGAAAGGAATGACCTACAAGACAGTAGGCGAGTATAGAACTCAGCTTATTAACGAGGCTGCGGAGTTTAATATTGCGACTGGATATATATCAAGTGAAGCGTTGGTTGAATTGAGGCGAATTGTAGCTATTCGTAATAATGATATTTCGATAAATTTATTTGTCGGAATGAATTATTTAGAAGGGTTTACAAAACTTCAGTATAATACACTGAAAAATTTAAGTACCTTCTTTATGGCAGAAAATGCAGGTCAGGTCCTAGTTTCTCCGTCTGCGCTGTATCATGGGAAGATGTACTCTTTTACTGGTGCAGATGGAAAATGTCTTGGAGCTTTTGTCGGTTCTTCTAATTTAGCAAGCTTTTTAGGAACATCTCAAAATCATATTGAGTCAGATGTCTTTTTTCGTGGGACGGAGGCAGAAATTATAGATAGGAATCTGAAGAACGTTATGCGAAGTCTCGGACAGGATTTCTATAATATGGATCCAATAACGGACTTTCTTCCTGCAGAAAAAGATTTGTTGAAAGGTCTCGATTATGTTAAGAAACTCTCCCCTGAAGAATTCCATAATGCATTGACCACTGTTAATGGTCCAGTAGTAGAGATTCCTCTTAAAACTGAGAAGAAAAGTAATCTGAATACATATTTTGGTGCCGGAAAAATAAAGAATAGGTATAGTCCACGAAGTTGGTATGAAGTGGAAATAATAATATCTAAGACACTTCAGAATCGGGATTTGCTGCCTGAAAACATTCCTTTTAAGGTCTTGACCCCTGAAGGTTATATGTTTGAATGTGAGAGGCAGGGAGATTATAGTAAGAACTTTAGGTCGTGTCATGATTTGCGTATTTTAGGCAAATGGATCAAAGGCCAAATGGAGAATGAAGGAGTCATTCAATGCGGACAATTGGTCACTCAAGACACTCTTGATGCTTTCGGAAAATCAAAACTTGTTCTAAGAAAATCATCTGAAGATTTCTGGTATATAGAACTGAGATAATATGAGTTATTTAAAATCATATGTAGATAGCCTGGACAATTGTGGATTACAGCAATCTGTGTTGGCTACAAGTAGTGCTGTATATGCTAATGTTCAGAAGCATTTTGATTGTAGAGTTTCATCTACAGGTCTTTTGTTGGGAAATGTTCAAAGTGGAAAGACGGGTCAAATGCTAGGCATAATGTCCAAGTTAGCAGATGAAGGTTATCTTTTGTTTATTCTATTGACAACGGATAATGTTGATTTGCAGAGACAAACATATAATCGCGTCTTGAAATCGTTGCCATTGTTTAATGCTTTGACAGAAAGAGATGAGGATAAGTTTAGGGCTATGAATCAGTCCCAGCCCTTGGTAATTGTGTTAAAGAAAAATGCAAGAGTTTTGAAGAAGTGGAGGGATCTCTTGGTGGCTTCAGATACTTTCAGGGGATTGCCTTTGGTCATTTTTGATGATGAGGGTGATGCAGCTAGTTTGAATACATTGGTAAATAGAAAGCGTGTAAGCTCAATTAATAAGAGGCTAGCAGAAATTAAGGATACTGCTACAGCATCATTGTATTTTGAGGTAACGGCTACTCCTCAAGCAATTATTCTTCAATCTGTCGTGTCTGATTGGAAACCGGCATTTACAAACTATTTTAAGCCAGGAACGGGATATTTAGGAGGAAATTTCTTTTATTCTGATCCTCAATCCTTTTGTATCCGTCATACACAGGAGGATGAATTAAGTGAAATAATGTCAGAAGATGATATACCGTGTCCGAGAGGATTAGAGAATAGCATTTATACGTTTCTTATAGTTTGTGCACATAAGAAATTGAATGGAGAATCAAACTGTAATTTTATGATTCATCCTAGTTCTCGTATTAACGTTCACCAAAGATTCAAGGAAATTGTTGATGCACACCTAAATTTACTACAGCGTTCAACCGATGATTCCGGCTTTGATGAGACATTAAAATTAATGTGGACTGATTTGCAGAGAACTAAGCCGGATCTTGAGCCGTATGAAGATATAAAAGAAGCAGTTATACAACTATTAAATAATGAAGAATTAATAGTAATCCCCCTTAATTCAAAAAGTTTTGTTTGTCGAGATTCGAATGACCCTAATGCTTTAGATTTAGGGAAGGGATTTAATATAGTTGTAGGAGGAAATACTTTAGGGCGAGGTATTACTTTTCCTCATCTCCAAGTAGTATATTATTGTCGTTCTTCAAAGAAACCACAGGCAGATACTTTTTGGCAACATTCGCGAATATTTGGATATGATAGAGAAGCTGATTTGGTTAGAATATATATACCGGAATCCCTTTATAAACTCTTTGCTGAACTCAATAAGGCGAATGAAATAATTGTTAAGCAAGTAGAGAGTGGAATAGATACTTGTCAGATTATATATCCGAATAATATCGTACCAACAAGAAAGAATGTTCTAGATTTAAATTATTTGAATGTCCTTTCAGGTGGTGTCAACTATTTCCCGAATGATCCGATTCTGAACAACACAAAAGCCATCGACGATATTTTATTTCTTAATGATTTGAGCGGTGATCCAGCGCCGATAACAAAAGAAACACTGATTGAGATCCTGCAGCATTGCGGAAGTGAAGATAAATCAGATTTCGATAGTGCAAGATTCATTGCTAATATTCAAGCATTAGATGTTAGGCGCCCAATGACAAAGTATAAGCTCATTGTTCGGAGAGAACGTGATATTAGTAGAGGCACAGGAACATTGCTCTCTCCTAACGATAGATTGCTTGGAGAGAAATATCCGAATGATGTAGTATTGACTTTATATAGAGTAAATGGGTCTATAGAAAAGGGATGGAATGGGCAGCCATTGTGGATTCCGAATATCAAATTTCCTGAAGGTGTGTGCTTTTACGATTCTGATTCAGTAATATAATGTCTTGTATGTTAAATTGAGACTTATACGCTACTGGCAGAACATTGCGGATTCACCACGAAGGAATTATATTTATATAATATATGACATCAATATCGTAGGGGTGGTGAATAGAACAGAGAATGACAGTCAGCAATGAATGTGTTATTAGAAATTATGAAAGTAATAATACCAGGATTAAAAGCATTCGGAGAACATATTACCACGGCAGATACTTTAAGAATCTTAGTGTGTTTGTTAGAATATAAAGTGTCTGTACTGAAAGTTGGTAAGATAGAAAATTGTGCTGATGACATTGATGAAATAGGTTTGCAAATAGTAGCCAAAACTCTTAGATCTTTGCGTACCTTGGTTAAGGTTTGTTCATCAGACCAAGATTATGTCTCGGCTTGTGCCTTGTTAAGAATGATAACAGATAATATTTCAGTATATAAACTCATATATACTAATGAAGATTCAGTAGAAAAAGAATATCGTCATTATTTGTATGTTTTAGATGGAATATCTATGAGAGAATCTCTTATGCTGAATGATATTGAAGACGAAGGTCATATTTCTCAGGACGATCTTGAAAAACTGCAAAGGCAATATAAAGAAATTCGACAATCCGACTCTTCTGTAAAACAGTTCTGCATAGATATACTTAATCGCCACTCATATGCGGTCCTTTATCCAGATTTTCACAAACAATCACTTTCTTCTCGGAATTGGAAATTCAAGGATAAAATTTGCGTGAAGGAAATAAATCGCAATAAATATTCTTGGCAAGAGTTGTACTCGGGCTTAAACATAAAAAAAGATGTTGTCAAATTCTTATCGTCATTTCTATCTCAATTTGTTCATGGTCTAATTATTAGCAATATAAGTGTTCAGGAGACTGATGATGAGTTTGAACCCATATTGTCAATTGCCATAGCCCTCTTGAGTACTATTCAAAAAGATTTAGAAACGCGTTGCCCGAATAGTGACGAACTGTTTTCAGGATTTATCTCATCAAAGTGGGGACGTGAAATGCTACAATACATTGATCCGGAGCAAATCATTAAGAATTATTCGAAAGAATAATATCACAGGAATAAGCCGTCCTGAAATTGCGAGATGTTGTCCAAATGTTGTCCAAGTTGTAAAAAATAAGCCTCTCAGGTGTCTGAGAGGCTGTTTCTGGTGATTCGGTTGGGATTCGAACCCAAGACCCACAGCTTAGAAGGCTGTTGCTCTATCCAACTGAGCTACCGAACCGATCCTTTTTGCTTCCGGCTTCGGCGGGGTTGAACCTGCCTTTTCGTCGAAAGTGGCTGCAAAGATATGTTATTTCTTTGAAATGTGCAACTTGAAAGTGAAACTTTGTGAAACAGGTGTTTACTTTTGTTGCAAAATTGCCGGGACTATTCATACTCCGAGAGTCGCCGCATGGAGGTGGTGGAGGTATTGGATGTGGTGGGATTGCCGGGGCTGCCGTCTGTTTCCCATATCAGCAGCAGGGAATCGTCGGAAAGCCGGTGGGCTTCGGTGAAGGTTATCCGGATCGCTCTGGCGGCCACGGTCCCGCTGGCGTCATCGTCATAAGCCGCTCCGACATTTTCGGCAGTGCCGTCTTCCGGATCCTCGGCAGGCCGGAGGCTGACACTGAGGTTGTTGAGGACGCTGACTGAGCCGTCGGGGGAGTAGGTGCCGTAGACGGTGGGGCCGTCGCTGAGGCTGATGCTGACTCCGTCGTTGCAGAGGAATTCAAGGGTCAGTCCTGAGGCGTCAAAGAGTCCGGGAGTTCCGTCGTCGGCTTTCCACAATGTCCGGTAGAAGTTGTCGCCGGGAGGGCGGTCATATATGCATGAGGTGAGTGCAAGGGCCGCGGCCATGATGGGGAGCAGGGCAAGGCGGCTGAAGATGGTACGTTTCATAATAAAAGCAGTCTGTTAAATGTTCGTTTAACAGACTGCTTTTCAACGATTATGCCGTCCGTCCGGCAACGTCCGGAAGTAAAACGGATGCCCCCGGCCGGCAACGCACAAGGCAACGCCCAAGGCAACGCCCAAGGCAACGCCTTCTACTTCTTCATCATCTTCCCTGCCACCTCGATACCGGTGACCAGGCTGAATCCTATGACTGCAAACAGCACGGCTCCCCAGATATGGAGGTCTGCAGAAGCCATGTACTGCGATACGATTTCCTCAGGAAGACCGGCAGGAAGAGTCTCTGCCATCAGCGCCAGTTCAGGGTTCTGCGAGCAGACGATAGCCTCAGCGTTGCTCCATGGCCATACCTTCACCAGCGAGCCGATGATGAAGCCGGCCAGCACTATAAGGGTCTCCTTGTTCCAACGGGCGAGAAGCCAGTGGAGGAGCTTCGAGAATCCGAGGATGCCGACAACCGCTCCTACAAGGAACACCGCCATGACGGCAAGGTTCTGAAAGAAATCTTTGCCTGAAACAAGACCTGAGATGCAGCCCATGATGTACTCATACTTGCCGAGGATAAGAAGGATGAAGCTTCCCGAAATGCCCGGAAGTATCATCGCACATATCGCTATCGCTCCGCTCAGGAAGATGAACCACAACGCTTCAGGGGTCTGGGTAGGGGAGAGCGTGCATACAGTGACTCCCAGAACCACTCCCAAAGCCAAAAGACCTCCGTAGAGAGCCTTCCAGCCTGAAATGCCACGCAGAATGAAGATGGATGATGCCACGATCAGACCGAAGAAGAACGCCCATGTCTGGATAGGATGGTTGTTCAGAAGCATCTGCATGAGTCCGGCGAGGGATACTACGCTCACTCCTATACCTGCAACTACAGAAAGAAGGAACCAGCCGTTGATATGGCCCCAGAAGTCGCGTATGCGACCCTTGAGCAGCATGCGTACCGCTTCCGCATCGACGCGGGCGATGGATCCTACGAATTCGTCATATATTCCTGTGATGAAGGCAATGGTACCTCCGGAAACTCCCGGAATCACATCGGCCGCACCCATGCACGCGCCCTTGACGCCTACCATCAGATAGTCTTTGAATTTTCTCATTACTTGATTTTCGTTAAGAATTCAGTTATTGCCGCGAAGATCTGTCTTGCATCGGAACGCAGATCTGCCGTCTCTCCTCCCTTGAGGACCATGTCGAACGGATGGCCGTCGTACTTGTGTCTTCCGATCTTGAACCGTGCCTTGGTACATCTTGTGATGAAGTCGACGGGGAAGTCGTGCCTGTCCGCCATGGATATCAGCACATCGCTCTTTTCATCGACAAGCGGAGCGATCTTTCCCATATCGGGCATTCCGACCCAGTCAAGTTCCTTCCTAAGGATCGTGTTGGTGATGCTTGTGAGCAGCAGCTCGTCCTTGCCCAGACGACGGAAGTCGATGAAATAGATGTTTACCTTGAGTCCCGGATTCTTCCTTCCCCATACGAGGATATCCTCCTTGAGTTCGTCAAAGCCGGGCTCCTCGACATCGATGAGCACATTGACTATCGACCCCCCTGCGAGAGGTACAAGTCCGGTCTCGATGTCGCTGGCATATTTCTTAAGCCTTTTCCTGCGGACAAAGTCCCTGATCAGTCCATACATGTCTCGGGTGTATTAGCGTTTATGAGTTCGCGGATTTCCTTCTTTGCCGCCTTCCAGCGCGGAATGTCGATCTTGGTTCCCACGACTTCCACCACCTTGGCCGCAATTATCGAGCCTACTTCTCCGCATACCTTAAGCGGCATTCCGAGAGAATGGGCATATAGGAAGCCTGCTGCATATGTGTCGCCTGCGCCTGTCGCGTCGATCGGTGTCGCCGGCCACGCTTCGATGAAATGGTATTTGTCGCCTTTCCTGACCATCGATCCGTCCTTTCCGACCTTCACAACTGCGATGTCGCAGCTGTTCGCGATATCGTCGAGGGCCTCGCGGGGCTCCTTTCCGGTGAATGCCTTGGCTTCGGTCTCATTGGCGAACACGATGTCCACATAGTTCTCCACGATGTCGTGGAGGAAGGCGTAGTTCGATTCGACCACATTATACGAGGCCATGTCAAGGGAGATGATGCAGCCGGCAGCCTTCGCAAGCTCGACCGCACGGCGGATGGTAGCCTGGTTCTGTACCAGATAACCTTCTATGTGGAAGTAGTCGTAACCTTCGAAATACTCTGGCTTGAGGTCCTCGGGAACCAGCTCCAGCGCTGCTCCAAGGTACACTGCGAATGTCCTTTCCGCATTCGGAGCCGTGATGAACACCATCGCACGTCCCGATGAATTTACACCCTTGAGCAGCATGGACTTGATGCCATACTGCGCCTGGTCGCTCTTGAAGAGGTGGCCCAGGTCGTCGTCACCCACCTTTCCGATGAATCCGGATTCCATTCCGAAGATAGCCGTGCCCGTGATGGCATTGGCTGCAGACCCTCCGGCTACAAGCTGTACCCCCATAGGCTTGAGGGTCCTCCAGATCTTGTCTCCAGTCTCCATGTCGACATGCTGCATGCTGCCCTTCGGCAGGTGGAATTCCTTAAGGAAAGTATCATCCGGAAGTACGGCAAGAATGTCCGTCAATGCGTTTCCGATGCCTAAAATAGACGCCATATCTGTTCTTTTTGCAGTTAAACATACAAAGTTAGCAAACTTTTGGATATTTTTGCAGTCCGTATGTCATACCGGACGGACAACATGCGTCATTGCCGGTGGCAAAACGACGTGCCAAGCTTTACAACAGAATGAAAGACAATATAAAGAAGACACTGAAATATCTTGCCTCAGCGGCTCTTGCGGTCCTGCTTCTGTGGGTCTCTTTCCGCGAGGTGGAATGGGCTGAGTTCTGGGAACAGCTCAAGTCATGCCGGTGGGAGTTCATCCTCCTGTCCATGGCTGCCGGCTCCTTCGCCTTCTGGCTCAGAGCCGTCCGCTGGCGTCAGCTCCTCCTCCCCATCGACGACAGCATCACCCGCACCACGACCTTCAACGGCATCAACATAGGAAACATCTCGAACTTCCTCTTTCCACGCATCGGCGAGTTCATACGTTGCGGAGTCATAACCCGCCGCTCGGCTCCTGTGGACCCTTCGCGTCCGGATCACAGAAAAGCCACCTACGACAAGGTGCTCGGTACCGTCGTGCTTGAGCGCGGCTGGGAACTTCTCGTGATGCTTCTGATGCTTGCCATCGTCGTGTTCGGCGGCTTCAACCGTTTCGGCGGCTTCTTCGTCGAGCAGATATGGACTCCGATGGCCTCGCGTCTGGATTTCAGCATATGGTGGATCGTCGCTGTCCTGGTCCTCGCAGGTTCGGCAGGTCTCTTCGCTCTCTGGCGCTACCGCAGCTCCAACGCCTTCTGCAGTAAGGTCTGGGGCATATTCCGCGGTCTCGTCCAGGGCTTCTCGAGCTGTCTCCGCATGGAACGCAAATGGCTTTTCTTCGCCTACACCGCCTTCATCTGGGTCATGTACTGGCTCATGGCGGCGTCTACCATGTGGGCGGCTCCCTTCCTCGAAGGTCTTGACCTCATCGACGCCCTCTTCCTCTCGCTGGTCGGCGGTCTGGGCTTCGCTGTCCCTGTTCCCGGCGGTATCGGTGCCTTCCACTTCATCATCAGCCTCGCCCTTTCCGCTGTCTACGGCATCCCGATGGAGATGGGCATCATCTATGCGACCCTCTCCCACACATCGCAGGCCATCACCCAGATCCTCTTCGGTCTCGGTTCATACGCATACGAATCTCTCCACCGTTAGCGGCATCCCTTTTGATATCCGCCGTTCTGACGGAGAAGAATGTTCTTCTCCGGTAACATTTGCATGATATGAACCCCAAGACAGTACACGACGAAGAGCACAGACGCTTCGAAATACAGACAGGAGGCTACACCGCCTACCTTACATATGTGATCAGAGGAAAGATCCTTGACATAGTCCACACATTTGTCCCCAAGGAACTCAGAGGAAGGGGAATTGCAGCTTTGCTTGTAGAGGCTGCCTATCGCTACTGCCTGGAAGAAGGCTATTCATGCCAGGCCACCTGTCCCTACGCCCGTACCTGGCTCAACGAAAACCGCTGACAGCGACTTTCCCATAAGACTGGTGACAGTGTCTTCTTGTAAGTCATTTGCTGCCAAGGCGTTGCCATAACGGTCTGTCGCCGGTCCCCCTGCGGAATAGGGGACCGGCGACAGACCGTTGCTAATAAGTCGCTTGTAACTATTTGATTAACAGCTTCTTGTGCGGTTGGGGTGAAGACTATACCGTTCCCGGCCCCTGCAAAGAATCAGACAATCTTATTGATGGTTTCCATGTTGAGGCGGGTGATGAAGGCTATCTGCTTACGACTGGAGCGGAAATTACGCCTCATCATACTGCAAAGCCTTATCTTCTGCTCCATACTGAGCTGACTTACTGCCTTTACACCGAATTCAATCTTTATAAGTTCCCTGACGGAGTCCTTCAGCTCTTCCATATCCGGATTGTATTTGTCGGCAATTCCCAAAAACAATTCGAATTCAGCTTCCTTCTTTGAAGACAGGAGACCCATGAGTCTGGAAGGATGACTGAATATTTCTTCAACGGTCCTGTAATCGATATAACATAAGGGAGAAACCATACCGTCTTTATCTATGACATATTCCCCGGGGATTGTTGTCTTGCTTTTGAGCAGATGCATAAGTTTTCTGACCGGAAAATCATCCGCTCTTCTTCCATTTGGAGTGTAGCCTCCTCGGAAATACATATCGGCAGAACTCCATGGATACTGATGAGGCATCAGTCTGAATCCCGCAGCTATAGGATTCCTCAGTACATATGCGATGGCCGCCTCAAGATAGTTCCTGTCGGTGATCTTCTTTATCTGTACCTCTACATTTCTCAGGGCCTCTCCTTTTCCCTGGAGCCTTTTCATCATCATCGCACACATCCTCTTGTACTCGTTGCCGAACCTCCAGCAATCTTCATAAGTTCCGCTCAATATGAAATGAAAGTGGTTGCCCATAAGGCAGAAGCATAGGATACATACATTGAACTTACATGCACATACCGCTATGTAGTTCATCCCGGTCATGAACTCTTCACGATTTCTGAATATCAGACTTTTCTCCAGCCCTTCGCTGCATACGTGGTAAAACTCTCTTGCACTCATGTCTGCGTCTTTTTTAGCAGCAAATCTAGGCCTTGCCGCTCTCTTTCCCGTTGTTTTACCCTAAAACAACTCAAACTTTTTCTTTTTCTTATGATTTTGTAGGGCTTTCATTCTTGCTGCGACCGGCACGGCGGTAGATTTCCAAGTTGTTGATTAATAGTGTTTTATATATCTCAAGTATCTCCGGTCCCCCTGCGGAAGAGGGGACCGGTGACAGTTGCTAAGATGTAACGCACTGATTATTAATGTTTTATTAGTTGGGAGCGTTGCCGGTGGTCGCTAAACCCAGGAGCTAGCCGAAGAATGGCATGCCGTTTGCAAAATGGAGGGGCAAGGTTAGTTTAGTTGTTAATAGGGTTATAGTTCAGTAGCGGGCCGCTCTCCAAAAAGGAGGCGGCCCGTCTGCTTATTTCTGGCGGAGGAAGACATGCACCGGACATCCGAGGAAGTCGAAGTGGGTGCGGAGCTTGTTCTCCAGGAATCTGCGGTACGGTTCGCGGATATACTGCGGAAGGTTGCAGAAGAATGCGAACGAAGGAGACCTCGTAGGGAGCTGGGTCACATACTTGATCTTGATGTACTTTCCC
>SUYY01000005.1 GCA_015060205.1 Bacteroidales bacterium | reverse complement strand
CGAGACCTGCAAGACCATGTATACCGGAGTGTCCGCAAGGACAAAAGGGCTGCCCGCTCTTTCCGGGGGGTAGGTTGCGAAGATAAATGACAGATTAAAACAGAAACCGGCTTACGGTTCTGCCTATAGCACAGAGGTGACTGGAAGTCTCAGGACTGACAGTCACCTTTTTTATCAAAAGCATCTGGCTCATAGGTGTCCGAAGACATTTTTGATTAACTTTGACAAAAATAAAACTTGACCAAAGGAAGTTCAGGAGGAACTTCTCAAAGCGAACTGACCAACAGACAGAACCTCAATGAAGTCAAAAACACCATCAAGAAGATAAAGTCAAGGGCACGGGAGAAAGGATATACCCTCCGTACAGATTCATTGGAAAACTGGAATCCGTGATATCTCAAAGACCATTTTTTGCATTTTTCTCTTGGATAAAGACGGAAGAAAAGTTAACTTTGTACTCCGTATGAAAACGGGATTTGACAACAACAAGTATCTTAAGATACAGTCCGAACGGATCAAGAAACGCATTTCGCAGTTCGGAGACAAACTTTACCTCGAATTCGGAGGAAAGTTATTTGACGACAACCATGCAAGCCGCGTACTGCCGGGTTTCAAGCCTGACAGCAAACTTCAGATGCTCCTGCAACTGAAGGACGAAGCGGAAATCGTAATGGTGATAAGCGCGCTGGATATAGAGAAGAACAAGGTACGCGGTGACCTCGGCATCACATATGACGAGGATGTCCTCCGCCTGCGCTCCGAGTTCGAGAATATCGGTATGTATGTAAGCAGCGTAGTCATCACGCACTTCAACGGTCAAGGCAGTGCTGAAGCATACAGAAAGCGTCTTGAGCGTAAGAACATCAAGGTATATTACCATTATACCATCGAAGGATATCCGAACAATGTCGCTCTGATTGACTCGGAAGAAGGATTCGGAAAGAATGATTATGTTCAGACCAGCAGGCCGCTTGTAGTGGTGACCGCCCCCGGACCTGGCAGTGGAAAGATGGCTGTATGCCTGAGCCAACTCTATCATGAAAACAAGAGGAACATAAAGGCAGGATATGCAAAATTCGAGACCTTCCCTGTATGGAACCTTCCTCTCAAACATCCAGTGAATGTAGCATATGAGGCTGCGACTGCAGACCTTAACGACATGAACATGATCGATCCTTTTCACCTGGAAGCATATGGACAGATCGCTACAAGTTACAACCGCGACATTGAAGTGTTTCCGGTTCTGAATGCATTGTTCGAGGGCATATACGGAGAAAGTCCCTACAAGTCTCCGACAGACATGGGTGTCAACATGATAGGAAACTGCCTCTGCGACGAGGATGTCTGCTGCAATGCAGCAAGAGATGAAATCATCAGAAGATACTATACTGCTCTAGGAAAACTTGCGGTAGACGGAGATAATGAAAACGAAGTCAACAAGATAGCACTGATCATGAAGCAGGCCAAACTCACTACGGAATACAGGAGGACAACTGTCGCTGCACGTGAGAGAAAGGAACTGTCAGGCATGGCATCGTCTGCAATCGAACTTCAGGATGGAACCATCATAACCGCTCAGACAAGTCCCCTACTGGGACCGAGCGCCGCTCTTATCCTGAATGCCACAAAACATCTTGCAGGTATACCTCATGAGGTTAAACTCATTCCTGAAGACATGATCGCTCCGATTCAGAAGACCAAGGTCAGTTTCCTGCATGGACGGAATCCACGACTTCATACCGATGAGGTACTGGTGGCGATATCAATGCTCAGCAACGTGGATGAAAACTGCCGCAAGGCTCTTGACCAACTTCCTAAACTGGATGGATGCCAGGTACATTCGACAGTGATGCTGAGTGAAGTGGACAGAAAGATATTCAAGAAACTGGGAGTCGGACTGACCTGTGATCCTGTAAAGAAGAACTGACAGGTATCAGCATAAAAGAATTGAAGCCGGAAAACTCAAGGTTTTCTGGCTTCAATTCTTTTACGAAGTCCATCTGACAGAGTCGGAAATCCGTTGTCGGCATCTGACCGGTCGAGCCATTCCAGTGCAAGATGGTAATCACCAAGCATATAGCACGCCACAGCAATGTTATATTCTGCAGCGGACCTCTTCATCATATCTTTAGAATCAAGAAGTCCGATCCATATATCCATTGCACCCTTCCAATCATATTGGTCTGCCCTTACAAGGCCTTCATACCATTTTGAACTGTCATAATATGCAATGGAATATTGCTCATGCTTCCATTGAGGTCCGAACGGATCCGCCATGAGTTTTCCAGCCTTCTGCGCTTCAGAGACCAGTTCTTCGTCTGAGGAGGCATGAAGCATCCTGGTTCCGGTGAAATGTCTCACCTTCTCTTCCTTATCCATACCATCGTAGCAGTAAATCCCCACTTTAACCGGCCTGACCGAAGAAGCGGCTTCTGCATCGGAAGACATGTCCATCAGAAAGACCACGTCTGAACCAGTCTGGATAAGAAGGCTCACAAGAGAATCTCGTCCCGAATATCTATCCAGGGAACCATCCACACAAAAAAGTCCTACACTTCCCTCTCCGGTTCCGTATTCCTCTTCCAATGACTTAGCGAAGGCATCTGCCATATTCTCGCTGATCCGGTCATTTTCTTCCGAGTCTCCGGCACCATAGATGACAGAGATGTTCTTACCGGAAAGTTCCAGTCCGGAACGCGACGGATGACGCATTTCCACATGTATGGCATGTCTGCTCGGTCCGCACGAGACCAGCAGAAGCAGCGCCGAAAGTATGGATAATCTCTTCATCATATTTCTATTATTTCCGCTATAAGGTCATATTCATCCGCCCCATTGACGCGGACCTTGATGAACTCACCTATAAGGGAATACGGATCCACATCTCCTATCGTCGAGGAATCGTATCGGACAAGAATCTCGCCATCGACTTCCGGACTTTCAAATTCGCTGCGGCAGACAAACACCCCGTCTGTGAAGTCATCGACTATGACCTTTATCTCAGACCCTACACGAGACTGATTGAAATCATATGAGATACCGCTCTGGAGGGTCATCAGAGCGTCAAGACGCTGCTGCTTTGTGCGCGCAGAGATGGTATCCTTGAAATTCTCCGCACCGAAAGTCCCCTCTTCTTCGGAATATTTGAAGGCTCCGAGCCTTTCAAATGAAGCCTGTCCAACGAATTCGAGCAGTTCATCGAAATCCTTCTTTCCTTCGCCCGGATGTCCCACGATCATCGTGGTCCTGAGCACGACGCCGGGTACTCTTTCCCTCATCTTGCGGATCAGTTCGCGTGTCCACGCTCCGTCCACATGTCTGTGCATCTTATCAAGAACCTTGTCGGAGATATGCTGAAGCGGTATATCCATATAGCGGCACACCTTAGGATTGTCTGCCATCTGGTCAAGGACATCCTCAGGGAAGGAAGCCGGATATGAATAGTGAATCCTTATCCATTCTATACCGTCCACTTCCGAAAGTTTCTGAAGAAGTTCCGCCAATGCTCGACGTCTGTACAGATCGAGACCATAATATGTGGTGTCTTGAGCGATGATGATAAGTTCCTTCACGCCCTTTTCCGCAAGAGAAGTTGCTTCGGCAACGAGTTTTTCCATCGGAACCGACTTGTGCGCACCCCGGATGAATGGGATTGCACAATAGGAACATCTCCGGTCACATCCTTCAGATATCTTTAGATAAGCATAGTGCGAAGGAGTAGTGAGGTATCTTTCCTCTCTCCTGGACTCATCAGGTTCAACACCAAGTTCTCTTACTACCGGATCGAATTCCCTGGCACCGAACCAGGCATCGACTTCCGGAATCAGATCCGGGAGTTCGTTCATATATCTCTGGGACAGACATCCGAATACTATAACCTTTTCGGCAAGTCCCCTTGACTTACGGTCCACAGCATCCAGAACTGCCTGTACGGACTCTTCCTTGGCATCACCTATGAAGCCGCAGGTGTTCAGAAGTATCACATCAACGGAAACATCCTCTCCCTCGGGAACAACCTCATAGAGATGTTCCACCTGAGAAAGGATATGCTCCGTATCAACCTTGTTCTTGGAGCAGCCCAAGGTTATAGCCTGAAGCCTTTTCATGACCTACTCCTGCTCTGCAGTTTCCTCGTCAGGATTCACAAAGTCAAGAGAAGCATATTTCTTGAGGGCATTGTACCACTCCACCACCTTCTTCATATGAGACACATAGAAACGGTCACGGTCATATGCAGGAAGTGCTTTCTCGAAAAGAGCCTTGAGTTCTGCAGGTTCCGATTTTGCTGAAGGAGCGTCTGCATCACCGAGCACCTCCTTCATATTCAAGAATACCTGCTGGAGTTTAACTTCCTCGTCATCTGTATAGATAGAGATGTCCGCGAGAGATGTAATCTTGCTTGTCATGCTCACAGAACTTCTCTTCTTATCTGCCAAAGCCTCTACAATCGCACCGTTTCTCGCCTGTGAAATGTAAAGAAACAATCCACTCTGGCCAGATACTGCCAATACTTTTGAAAGATCAGTCTTCATAATACAATAAAATATAAATTAATCTATTTAACTTTTTTGTTATCCAACTTAACATTTTTGTTCGAGAAGATTTTCCGCAAATGATCTCAGTTTTTCATAAAATTCTTTCTCTGTCGAGTCGTTAACAATGACAACATCTACAGGTGCCTTCACATCACCTTCCGATATGGAGTTCATCAATGGTTGGTTCTCTGTTCTTCTTCGCACCTGACCGGCAGAAACACCATCTCTTTCCGCTGCCCTCATCACTCTTGATTCAAGCGGAGCATCTATCAGAAGCGTTATGTCTCCGAGATGTCTCAAAGACGGCTTTTCGAGGATGGTAGCAGACTCCAGTATCACGTATGAGGATTCCGTTTGCTGAGATTTCCAGTTCAGGAAGTCTCCGGTCAGAAACGGAAACACAATAGATTCGACCTTTTCCAAGGCACTTCTGTCTGTAAATATCACAGATGCCAGAGCCGCTGGGATGAAATGTCCATATTCATCCCGGAATCTACCTGCCAATGCTTCTTCTATGCTTACGACAAGGTCATCATGCTTTTCATACAGTTCCTTGACCCTGCTGTCAGCAGTATAGACAGGCCAGCCATACTCCTTTTCAAGAAAACTGCAGGCCAGACTCTTGCCGCTGCCGATACCTCCGGTGATGACAAGAACCTTCATCATCTGTCCTCCAGGATACAGGATACCGAAATCGGTATAGCCTCACTGCTGATTATGCCTCTTGCCGGAGCATAAACCTTGAGAATGCATCTCTGTCCCAACGAATTCAGCAGTTCATTGTAGTCTGCCTCCACCCTGAGTCCTCCTTCAGGATCGTCCATAAGCGGGAAATTGCATTTCAACGACACATCCACTACAGAAGGATACACAAGAAGATTCTTGTCTGCCGGCACATTCACCACAGTCACTGGTACCGAACATATCACTTCAACGAATCTCTTGACGTTCAGTTCATACCTGACTTCTGATTCTGACATTCGTATATCCTTTATCTTTTCAAGCCTTACCATTCCGCTCACATCCTCAGACAGGTCAACATAGTTGACAGGTCTGGTATATACGGCATTTACATTCTCGAGACGGAACTGTTCGCCATATACAAGAACAGAATCCGGAGTGACCTTCAGCGGGGCTTCCGCCATATACTGGTCAGAATAAGTGATGGTGGATATCGGTATTACAGGTACCTTCCTGTAGTTCTCGTAAGGGAATCTGAAGAAGATGGTATCTGTCAGGAAATAGTCTACTGTTATCTCCGGACCGAATATCAGATGTGAATAATCCTTGAGGTCTGAAGTTCTGACATAAAAGACATCTCCTTCCTTATGTCTCACGTCCGTAGGTCTGAACTGTATCTCCACACTCTTTCTCCTTCTGAGATACGACTTTATGACCTTATATCCCGTTGCGCGGCATCTTGCCGTCACTTCTGTCTTGTCTGCAGATATAGAGGAATGTCCGGGGATGCTGCATGAAGCAACTACCGGAACGCTCATGTAGTCGTTGTATTTGAGAGAAAGGTTGTGAATCAGCCATATACTAAACGCCAACAGGAGAGCGAGCAGCAGAACCACCCAATCTCTCCCGTTGATATTCAACGTTTTAAGAATCCTATGAAACAGATTCTTCATCCTCTGTCAGGAAATCTTACTGTCTTGAAGGATCTGTAAAGTCCTTTACGAGAGCCTGCTTGCTTACACGGATCTTTACATTATTGTCGACTTCTATAAGAACAGAATCCTCCTTGATTTCTGCAACTGTACCGTAGATACCTCCGATAGTAACCACCTTGTCACCCTTCTTGAGAGCATCGCGGAAGTTCTGGAGTTCCTTCTGCTGCTTTCTCTGCGGACGAATCATAAAGAACCACATTACTACGAAAATAAGAGCAAGCATGATCCACATTGACCATCCGCCACCCTGCTGACCTGCAGCAGCCGCCTGTAAAATTGTAAACATATTCAACTCAATTTATTATAATGTTCAACTAAAGTAATCCTTTACCTTCTTTGCTTATCTGACCCTCATCTGAGAGTTTCTGCATGAGCCGGTCGAGAAGGCCGTTGACAAACGAACGGCTCTTAGGGGTTCCGTAATATTTGGATATCTCGACATACTCATTCATAGTAACCTTGACAGGTATTGTCGGGAATGTAACCGCCTCAGCAAGACCCATGGAAATGAGCACCGTGTCCGTAAGGAAGAGACGCTCCTTCTCCCATCCGCTCACAGACTCTGCAATCATGGCTGAATACTTCTCATATCCGGCGAATGAAGCCTGAAGTAGTTTCCTTACGAAATACTTGTCGCTTTCGACATCATCTCCCTTGAGCATCTCACTCTGATAAAGAGGAATCAGAGACCATCTTTCGCCTTTTGCCAAAGACTTGAGAGTCTTGCAGCACCATGTCAGAGAATATGCCAGATCGTCATTCCAGTAAAGGGATTTGTCTTCAAGAACGTTTTCAAGTTCTACACAATCCACCATTTCCTCTTCAAATATCCTCGTAAAAAGGGCGCAATCCTCGCTCAAAGACCTCTGCTCGGACGACATATACTCCTTGTAGTAGTCCTTTTCACTGATGGACTGGAATATCTTCTTGAGAACAAGGTCATACTGTCCCCATGAAAACTTCTTCTTGTTGAAGACCTTCTGAAAATCTGCATCAGCGTCAAGGAGTTGCGCCAAGGCATTGTCTGCAAACTTGGTGTTCGGATTTCTTTCCTCTTCAGTAGGGTTGAACTTGGCTTTTGCCGCCTCGATCCTGTCTTTTGCAAATGCGGTCAGAGGCGATATGATTCCAAGCATGTATATGTACAGGTCTCTTGCGGACTCACATGAAATCTCCAACTGGGCTTCAGCCTCAGAAAGCGACATGTTTCCCGAGAGGACACCGCCATAAAGCGTTTTAAAAGCCTTGATTCTCAAAATTCTTCTATTGAGCATAATTTTCCGAAAATTTTATGCAAATATACATGCATTTTCAGAAAAATCCCTAACTTTGTAAAGATTTACTTAAAAAAGAACAGTTATGTATAGTGAGGATTATGATGGAGCAAATGCTCAGGAGCGCTCAGGCGAGGACATTTATTCTAAACCGGTAAGAGCAGGAAAGCGTACATACTTCTTTGACGTCAAGGCTACAAAAGGCAATGATTACTACCTGACGATCACAGAAAGCAAGCGCAGAGTGGATTCAAACGGACATTTCGCTTATGACAAACATAAAATCTTCCTCTACAAGGAGGATTTCGAGAAGTTTGCGGAAGGTCTTCAGGAAGTAGTCGACTACATCAAGACAAAATGCCTTAAAGGCGAAGGAGCCGACGAGAAATTCACAGACGTTAATTTCGAAGAACTTTAATATTCAATAATCTGGAGGACGGCTGAAAGGCTGTCCTCTTTTGCAACAGACACCATGAAGAATTTCGGATTCATCCGCACAGCAGCGGCTTCAATACAGACCAGAGTGGCCAATCCGTCGTTCAACGTACGGGAAAGTATCAGAAATGCAGTCCTGGAGGCTGAAGGAAAAGGAGTTTCATTGCTGGTTTTCCCGGAACTGTCAGTAAGCGGATACAGTTGCGGAGACCTTTTCGGACAAAGTGTCCTGCTGAAGAAATGCGAGGAGGAGATCGGCTGGCTCAGCGGTTTCTCGTTTGAGAAGAACATGGCCATTGTAGTGGGAGCACCAGTTCCTTACAACGGGAGGCTTTATGACTGTGCCATAGTCATAAAGGACGGAGAGATAAAGGGAATTGTCCCTAAGACATATCCTGCCGGTCATGGTGAATACTGTGATTCCAGATGGTTCGCCTCAGGAAGCGACCTTATTCATGGTCCTGAAATATTCTATGCCGGGTCCGACTGCATCATATCGCCGAATCAGATATTCGAATTAGGTGATGCGACATTCGCCCTGCAGTTGGGAGAAGACCTGTGGAATCCTGTTCCTCCCTCATCGTACCATGCTCTGGCCGGAGCGCATGTCATAGCGACACTCGCCCCGGGAAACGAGACCGTCATGGATGAAATCCGCAGGGCAAGGATTCTGGAGAGCCATTCGGCCCAAACCATCAGCGCCTGCATATATTCGTCTGCATACGGAGACTCGTCCCAGGACCTTGTCTTTGCCGGACATGCCTCGATCTGGGAAAACGGAACACTTCTGAAAGCAGTGGACCGGTCATCAGGTGCAGATACTCTTGCAATCGCAGACATCGACATAGAAAGAATCGAGTCTCTACGCAGGAAATCCACAACATTCAGGAACATATCTCCGGACGGAACGCCATCTGTATCTTACGATCTTCTCTACAGCAGAATCTACCTTGGAGATGCATGTGACACTGATTTCGGAATGGAATTCCACAGAAAGATCCAGAAGCATCCTTTTGCACCGGAGGCAGAAAACTCATACAGATGCGGCAGGATACTTGACCTTCAGGTACGTGCACTCGCCTGCAGACTTGACAAGATAAAGGCTAAGGCGGTCATAGGTATTTCCGGGGGACTTGACAGCACTCTGGCCCTTATTGTGACCGTTCTTGCATTCGATTCCTTAGGATGGTCCCACGACGGAATAGTCGCCGTGACAATGCCTGGCTTCGGAACTACCCGGAGAACCAGAAGCAACGCATGGGACCTGATGGAAGCATTGGGTGTGACAAGCAAAGAAATCTCCATTGTACCTGCATGTGAGCAGCATTTCAAGGACATCGGGCATGATCCGGCGATCCACGACGCCACATATGAAAACACACAGGCACGCGAAAGGACGCAGATACTGATGGATCTGGCAAATAAGACCGGAGGAATAGTCATCGGCACAGGCGACCTTTCTGAACTTGCTCTCGGATGGGCCACATACAACGGAGACCATATGTCCATGTACGGTGTAAATGCGGATATACCAAAGACTCTGGTGAGGAGCATCGTGAAATGGGCTGCAGAAAACAGGTTCGATTCCATCGTCTCTGAAAACGGAAGATCGATCCGGGAGATTCTTCAGAGCATAATGGACACCCCTATCAGCCCTGAACTGCTCCCAGCGTCCGAAAGTGGCGACATAAATCAGGTGACGGAAGACATAGTCGGTCCATACGAACTTCACGATTTCTTCCTCTACCACCTCGTGAGGAACGGTTTCAGTCCGGAGAAGATACTCTTCCTTGCTCAAAAGGCATTCTGCCATCCAGAGGAGATTGCCACGGCTTCTTTGAAGCCTCGCAATGACAGTGGGTGTCATCCTGAGGAGCGAAGCGACGTGAGGATCTCATACTACGACAAAGAAACCATAAAAAAATGGTTGAAGACCTTCATACGAAGATTCTTCAACCAGCAGTTCAAACGCTCATGCATGCCTGACGGGCCTAAGGTCGGTTCCGTAGGATTCTCTCCTCGAGGCGACTGGCATATGGCATCGGATGCTTGGAGCGACGATTTCCTTGCAGATCTCGATTAGAGCCTCTCTATCAGACGGGTAAAGATATCAGTCATGCGGTCGGCGGCAGCGTCGGCCGCTTTTACTACATCCGCTCCATCATTAACGAAATCCTCGGCATAATCATCATGAGCCTCATTGGTAATCACTGACATACCGAATACGGGTATATCGGAATGGCGCGCCACAATCACCTCCGGAATTGTGGACATACCCACGGCATCCGCGCCTATAAGCCTGTAGTACTTATATTCAGCAGGAGTCTCGTATGTCGGTCCTGTGCTTGCGAAATACACACCGTTCTTGAGGACATATCCAAGTTCTTCCGCTATTTCCGACGCCATCCTCCGGAGTTTAGGGTCATACGGACGCGTCATATCAGGGAAACGAGGACCGAACTCTTCCATATTAGGTCCCACAAGAGGGTTAGGAAGATGGTTTATATGATCGTTTATAACCATCAGGTCACCGACCTTGAAGTCGAAGTTGACTCCCCCGGCGGCGTTGGAGACAAAAAGATATTGTATTCCAAGTACCTTCATTACCCTGATCGGAAGAGTCACCAGTTCCATAGGATAACCTTCGTAATAGTGGAAGCGTCCCTGCATCGCAACCACATACTTGCCACCAAGTTCACCGGCGATGAAGTTGCCCTTGTGCCCCATTGCCGTAGACACAGGAAAACCGGGTATCTCCCTGTAAGGTATTATGACCTTGTCTTCAATCTTGTCAGCCAACTTGCCCAGACCGCTTCCAAGAACGATTCCGGCAAAAGGCTTCCTGCCATCCAGTTTTGCTGCAATATATTCCGCTGCAGCCATGATTTTTTCTATTCCAGCACTCATATCAAAGAATTTTATTCAAATATTTTCTGGCATCATCGAGTATCTCCCTTTCACCGGGAACCACCCTGTCCCTCATAAGGAATTTACCGTTGCATATCACCGAACTGATACAGTCCGAATGGGCAGAATATATGAAATTCGCTTCGAAAGGAGCAGGAGACATGAAGTGATAATTGTCTGTATCCACGATCATTATATCAGCAAGGGCACCTTCCCTGATTTCTCCGATTTCAAGCCCGAGCACCTTTGCCGCATTCACGGTTGACATTGCAAGCAGTTCATCAAGAGGCATGCTGGCAGGATCACTGCGCCAGGCCTTCTGGACGACAGCGGAGGTCTTCATTGCCTCCAGCATATCAAGATTATTAGAAGAACAGCAGCCGTCCGTTCCTATGCACAAATTGGCTCCCGCATCACGTAACTCATTGTATCTAAAGCGATAACCCGACGCCAACTTAAGGTTTGAATTAATATTATGAACACATGTTACTCCTCGCTTCCCGAGTATATCTATATCATTGTCAGAGAGCCATACGGTATGGGCTGCAATCACATCCGGTCCAAGAAGTCCGAGGCTGTCGAAATACTCCACAGGCGACATGCCTCCATGCTGTTCCATGCAATCCTTCACTTCTTTTTCAGTCTCGGACAGATGAATATGTATCTTCAAACCGTTTTCTCTAGCGAAATCCTTGGCCCAGAGGACCATAGGCTCGCTCACCGAATATACTGCATGAATTGAAATGACAAAAGTGGCAAGATCTGACCATGTCTTGGACAATTCATACATCTGACGGCACTCTTCCTTCTGAACTTCGGACTGAGCCGGATCGTTCCTGTCGCAGACCACATAGGAAAGAACCGACCTCACCCCCATCTCGGAAGCGGCCTTGTAGGCCATCGGGGCAAACCAGTATTGGTCATTGAATGTGGTGGTTCCTGTCCTGATCATCTCAAGACACGCCATTCTGGTGGCCTGATATATATAGTCTCCGTCAATATCCTTTTCAATTTCCCAGATCTTTGCCAACCATTCATGAAAGGCAATATCCTCACCTACTCCCCTCATCATCGACATACCTGCATGGGTGTGCATGTTGACAAAACCCGGCAGCGCCACTTTTCGGGTACAATCCACGACCTCCGTCGAAGCAGGAAGGTCGGTCATATCTTCTGAAATCCGGGAGATACGGTTACCCTTGATGAGTATATCGCACTCCTTTCCAGAGAATAAGATGTTTTTCAAAAGAATGTTTCCCATAATCCGATGTTTATCATCTCCAAAGATAAGAATTTTTATTCAAAATTTGATTTTCAACTGAAAATTGCATACTTTCGCAAAGATATTGCCCGCCATCAGCGATATGGTGGCTTTATATTGAATTTAACCAACTAAACTGTTATCATATGGCATTCAAAGGAGCAATCGATGTTGATATCCAGAAGTGCAAGGGATGCTCGGTGTGCGTGGAAAACTGCCCGACAAAGAGCATAGAACTTTCTAAAAAGGTCAACAACAAGGGTTATCATTATGCTGAAATGGTCGGCGACGCATGTATCGGATGTTCGAACTGCGCAATCGTATGTCCTGATTCAGTAATCACAGTATACAGAGTAAAGATATAAGATATGGCAGAGAAAATTCTGATGAAAGGAAACGAGGCGATTGCCATATCGGCAATACGCAACGGTGCGGACGGATATTTCGGATATCCGATCACTCCGCAGTCTGAAGTTATGGAAACGCTCATGAAGGAAAGACCTTGGCTTACCACAGGCATGGTGGTTCTTCAGGCCGAGAGTGAGACATCTTCCATCAACATGGTCTATGGTGGCGCATGCTGCGGAAAGAAGGTGATGACATCATCAAGTTCACCTGGCATCAGCCTCATGTGTGAAGGAATAAGTTATCTTGCAGGCGCGGAACTTCCTTGCGTTGTCGTGAACTGTCAGAGAGGCGGTCCCGGTCTGGGTACCATACAGGCAAGCCAGAGCGACTACAACCAGTGTGTGAAAGGCGGCGGTCACGGAGACTACAACGCAATTGTTCTGGCACCTGCTTCAGCACAGGACATGTATGACCACGTGGACCTCGGATTTGACCTCGCGTTCAAATACCGCACACCTGTGATCATCCTTGCAGACGGTATCATCGGTCAGATGATGGAAAAGGTGGAACTCCGTGAAGAGAAGCCTCGTATGACCGCGGAACAGATCAGGGAAATCGCACCTTGGGCAACTACAGGCAAGCCGAAGGACAGACAGTACAATGTCATCACTTCCCTTGCAATGGAGTCTGATGTTCACGAGAAATTCAATCAGAAACTGGGCGCAAAATATGCACAGATCAGGGAAAACGAAGTGAGATACGAGACCTATATGGCAGACGATGCCGAGTACATTTTCGTTGCATTCGGATGTTCGTCACGCATATGCGAGGCTGTTGTGGACATTCTCCGCGAAGAAGGCATCAAGGCGGGTCTTCTCCGTCCTGTGACACTCTTCCCGTTCCCTACCGTAAAACTTGCTGAACTCTCCGAAAAGGTGAAGAGCATGATGAGCATCGAACTCAATATGGGTCAGATGGTGGATGACGTGCGACTCGCAGTCAACGGAAAATGCCCGGTAGGATTCTATGGAAGGCAGGGTGGCAACATCTTTACACCAGAGGAGATCGTTGCAGAGTTCAAGAAGTTCAACAACCTGAAATAAGACTGACTATGAATATAGAAGATATCAAGAAACCGGAAAACATAGTATATAAGAAGAGTGCTCTTCTTACAGATACTCCGATGCACTATTGTCCGGGCTGTTCACATGGAACAGTACACAAACTTGTGGCTGAAGTCATCGAGGAGATGGGCATTCAGGAAGAGACCATCGCAATCAGCCCTGTAGGATGCTCGGTATTCGCGTACAACTATATAGATGTAGACTGGCAGCAGGCTGCCCACGGACGTGCACCGGCACTTGCGACAGCAACAAAGAGGCTTATGCCGGAAAAATACGTCTTCACATATCAGGGAGACGGTGACCTCGCCTCCATCGGTACAGCAGAAATCATCCATGCCTGCAGCCGTGGCGAAAACATCGTGGTCATATTCATCAATAACGGTATCTACGGAATGACCGGAGGTCAGATGGCTCCTACCACTCTTCTCGGCATGAAGACGGCGACTACACCTTATGGTCGTGATGCGAAACTCAACGGATTCCCTCTCGTTCTTGCACCGATGATCGCTCAACTTGACGGAACAGCCTTCATAACAAGACAGGCAGTCCACACAGCAGCAGCGGCACGCAAGGCCAAGGCGGCAATCAAGAAGGCTTTTGAATATAGCCAGAAGGGTATCGGACTTTCTTTCGTAGAGATCGTATCTACATGTAATTCAGGATGGAAGATGAGTCCGGTTGCGGCAAACAAGTGGATGGTGGAGAACATGTTCCCGAAATATCCGCTCGGAGACATCAAGGACGTATTAAAACAGGAGTAAATTATGAAAGAAGAGATAATCATAGCAGGTTTCGGAGGACAGGGAGTCCTCTCGATGGGAAAGATTCTCGCTTACTGCGCCATCATGCAGGATATGGAAGTGACCTGGATGCCTTCATACGGTCCTGAGATGCGTGGAGGTACGGCAAACGTATGTGTCATCATCAGTGACAAGAAGATCAGTTCCCCTATAGTGACAAAGTATGATACGGTCATAGCACTTAACCAGCAGTCCCTCGACAAGTTCGAGGCATCTGTAAAGCCCGGCGGGCTTCTCATCTACGACCCTAACGGAATCAACAACCCTCCGACGAGAACTGACATCAAGATATGCAGGATAGATGCAATCAATGTCGCTGCACAGGTAGGAAACTCCAAGGTGTACAATATGGCCGTGATGGGAGCATTCCTCAAGATGAAGCCTATCATATCATTTGAGAACATCGATAAAGGACTTGCAAAATGTATCCCGGCACGATACGCTGACCTGATTTCCTTGAACAAGGCAGCGATCGAGGAAGGAATGAATGCAGTAGAAGAGATCTGATCTCGCCCATATATGGCAAACTGCTTTGAAATCTTCAATTTATTTTGAGATTTCAAAGCAGTTTGTTATTTTTGCAGTTGAGGTTTAATATATTTTGTAATGTTTGACGCAGTTAAGCAGAAGATAACACAACTGATTGCCGCATATGAATCGGAAAGAGCAGAATGCGACAGGCTTCGTGCTGAACTGGAAAAATCGGAAGAGCATAACAAGATATACCGACAGCAGATTATAGAGTTAGAGAGACAGATTGATAACCAAAGACTTGCCGGTGCTTTTCTTTGTGGAGACAACAAGGATTCAAAGAAGAAGATCGACAGGCTTATCAAGGAGATTGACAAGTGCATCTCGCTGATGGAGGGATAGTATGGCACAGAGCATAAACATAAAGATTGCAGGGCGTCCGTATAACCTTACAGCGACATCACCCGAACACGAGGAAGTGATACGGAAGGCGGCAGATGAGGTTAACTCGAAAATAGCCCAGTATCAGCAGAAATTTCCTAACAAAGGCTTGACAGAGATTCTTTCGTTCATGGCACTGAATGTGAACATGAATAATATTGTCCTTATGAAGCAGGTGAACGGGATGAGGGATGCTGAAGACAAACTGGCAAAGGAACTTGAACGTTATCTTGACGATATTGACAGAACGAGCCGTTAGTTACATTTTTGCTGAAATCAACACTAATAATGTAACAGGGTGACTCGGATGGTAATGATGGACCTATGTGACCCTATCGGGGATTCCGCAATGCGGGACGGAGGATATCTGAACCATATGTATCCGGAGCCCAAATCTTATTCAATTAAGATTTTCTGACAAACGTTCTAACGGCTTTTTCATACAACTCGACCGGTCTGCACAGTGACCGGTCGTTTTTTTTATGAACAACTAAACCAAAATATATAACATTATGAACACTGTTTTAATTTACGTACTTGTCGGAGTGATCAGCGCCACTGTAGCACTCTGCACCTACATATTGATCCGCAAGATAGTACTGAAGGGTCAGAAGGAGGCAATAATCAAGAAGGCTGAAATCGAGGCTGAGAGCATCAAGAAGGAGAAGATCTTTCAGGCCAAGGAGAAGTTCCTCCAACTCAAAAGCGAACACGAACAGTTCATCAACGAGAAGAACAAGCATATAAGCGACATCGAGAACCGCCTGAAGCAGAAGGAGAACAGTCTCAACCAGCAGAACGCAGAACTCGGCAGAAAGAACAAGGAGGCTGATGCCATCCGCGAGAACCTCAAGTCACAGGTAGAGATCGTTTCAAAGAAGTCTGAAGAATATGACAGACTCCGTGAACAGGCCATCCGACAGATCGAGGAGATTGCAGGCATGACTGCGGCAGAGGCAAAGAACCAGTTGATGGAGAACATGAAGGAGGAGGCCAAGACTCAGGCTCAGTCGTATATAAACGATGTGATAGACGAGGCAAGGCTCACAGCATCCAAAGAGGCTAAGAGAATAGTGATCAACACGATACAGCGTACGGCTTCTGAAACTGCGATTGAAAATGCGGTGACAGTATTCCATATTGAAAGCGATGAGATCAAGGGACGTATCATCGGCCGTGAAGGTAGAAACATCCGCGCGCTCGAGGCTGCTACAGGAGTTGAGATTGTTGTAGACGACACTCCGGAAGCAATCCTTCTGTCCGCTTTCGATCCTGTCAGAAGAGAAGTGGCGCGCCTTGCTCTGCACCAACTCGTTGTTGACGGACGAATCCACCCAGCACGCATAGAAGAGGTTGTTGCAAAGGTACAGAAGCAACTCGAGGATGAGATCATGGAGACCGGTAAGAGGACATGTATAGATCTGGGCATCCACGGAATGCATATCGAACTTGTCAAACTTATAGGTCGTATGAAGTATCGTTCATCATACGGACAGAACCTGCTTCAGCATGCAAGAGAGGTGGCCAACATCTGTGCTACAATGGCTTCTGAACTCGGACTGAATCCTAAACTTGCAAAGAGGGCCGGACTTCTCCACGATATCGGAAAGGTTTCTGACGAGGATCCTGAACTTCCGCACGCTATCCTCGGTATGAAACTCGCCGAGAAATACAAGGAAAAACCAGAAATATGCAATGCAATAGGTTCTCACCACGAGGAAGTGGAGATGACATCGATTATCTCCCCTCTTGTAATGGTCGGTGACGCCATTTCCGGAGCACGTCCTGGAGCACGTAGAGAGGTCATCGAGTCGTATATAAAGAGACTCAAGGATATGGAGAACATCGCACAGTCATATAATGGTGTGACCAAGACATATGCTATCCAGGCCGGACGTGAACTCCGCGTCATCGTAGGAGCAGATCAGGTGACAGACCAGGATGCAGAGACTCTGTCAGCAGAGATAGCAAAGAAGATCCAGGACGAGATGGTATATCCGGGTCAGGTGAAGATAACAGTGATCCGCGAGACAAGATCAGTGGCATTTGCTAAATAATCATGAAGATGAAACGTATATTTACATTTATGGCGGCGCTTGTGGCATGCGTTGCCGCTATTGCTCAACCAGGGGCAAGGGAACTTACCGTTTGGAGTTCTCACCTTGAGGCTACGGATGAGGCTGATGTATATAGAGTCATATTCACGGGCAAGATAGAGGATGGATACCACACATATACCATGACGGATGAATTTTCCGCTACGGAGTTCATGGATGTAAATGTGTCCGACTGCGAACTTGTCGGTGAACCTTATGAAATAAGCACACCGAAAGATGTTGTCGATGAGTTCGGTGATCAGGCAAAGCATTACTACGGGGAGATAATCATCGCACAGAACATAAAGGTAACCGGTCCTGCACCGGTATTCAGCGGTACAATCTTTACCAACACCTGCAATACCGGGTCCTGCCAACCTGGCTACCATGACTTCAGCATATCAGTCAACGCTGCTGATGCCGTGATGCCTATAGAATCAGGTCAGGATGATGCTGACGGGGTCACAGGTTCTGAAAAGAAATCAAGAGGACATATCTGGGCGCTCATACTCGAGGCCATCCTCTGGGGATTCGCCATGCTTCTGACCCCTTGTGTATTCCCTATGGTACCTATGACCGTATCCTTCTTCATGAAGGGATCGGAGAACGTGGCTCAGGGACGTTTCAAGGCATCGATGTACGGACTGTTCATAGTCATGCTCTATACGTTGCCTATATCGATAATCATAATGCTCACAAAGTTGATAGGTGGAGATGCAGTTACTGCAGACATATTCAACTGGCTGTCGACACACTGGCTTCCTAATATCATATTCTTCATTGTATTCATGGTATTTGCCGCCTCATTCTTTGGAGCGTTTGAAATCACTCTTCCACAGTCACTTGTAAACAGAAGTGACAAAGGTTCTGACAGGAAGGGACTGGCCGGAGTATTCTTCATGGCACTTACACTCGTGCTTGTGTCATTCTCATGCACAGGTCCTATCGTAGGTTCCGTACTTATCAAATCCACTCAGGGAGAGTTCTGGGAGCCTATGGTAACCATGCTTGCATTCTCAATAGCGTTTGCGCTTCCATTTACGGTTCTTGCCTTCTCCCCTTCTCTTCTGAAGAAATTCAAGAAAAGCGGCGGCGGATGGCTCAATTCAGTCAAGGTGGTTCTCGGATTCGTGGAACTGGCCCTCGGTCTGAAGTTCCTGAGCGTCGCTGACCAGACCTATCATTGGGGAATACTTGACAGGGAGGTATATCTCGCAATATGGATAGTGATATTCACCCTCCTCGGACTTTACCTTCTCGGAAAGATCAGGTTTGCTCATGACGAACCTGTAGAGCATCTTTCAGTAACAAGACTTTCTCTTGCAATTGCAGTGTTCTCGTTCGTGGTATATCTGATTCCAGGAATGTGGGGAGCACCTCTGAAGGCACTGTCCGGCTACATGCCTCCAATCACCACACAGGACTTTGTAATGGGAAGCGGACCTGTACAGTCTTCTGAAAGCGACTGCACCATATGCGAGGACTTCGTTTCCGAAAGTGCAGAAAAATATGGCCTTCACCTGCCTCTTGACCTTAAAGGATATTTTGATCTGGAGGAAGGACTCGAGGCTGCCAAAAAGGCAGGAAAGCCTGTTTTTGTGGATGTAACTGGTCACGGATGCGTAAACTGCCGTGAAATGGAGTCACGAGTATGGAGTGCGCCACAGGTTCTTGATATGCTTAAGAACGATTTTGTGATTGTCGCCCTCTATACAGATGACAAACAGAAACTTGACAAGGAAGATTGGGTTACAGACGCCGAGACAGGAAAAGTATATAAGGATCTCGGACGTGCAAATTCATATACGGCACGCACATTATGGAACGTGAATGCACAGCCTAATTATGTACTTCTTTCGCCTGAAGGTGACCTGCTTGTACCTGTCAGGGGATATGACCTCTCGGTAGAAGGATTCACTGATTTCCTTCGAAGCGGATTGGACGCTTACTCAGCAGAATAAATCTACAGACGAAGTAACACCTGTCACTTCGTTTTGGTGCATTATTTGAAACTGTCCAAATAAAACAATTATATATGGCTACGAAATTCTACAAATGCCGTCATTGCGGTAACGTAATCCACAAGGTGGTGGACTCGAAGGTCCCTGTTGTATGCTGCGGGGAAAAGATGCAGGAACTCATCCCGAATACCGTGGATGCAAGCAACGAGAAACATGTTCCGGTTGTCACCAGAATAAGCGACTGCAAGATCAAGGTCGAAGTCGGAAGCGTTCCTCACCCAATGATTCCTGAACATTTCATCGCATTCATCTATGTCGAGACAGAAAACGGAGGTATCCGTATAGATCTGAAGGACAAGCCGGAAGCGGAAATTTGCGTATGTTCAGGCAAACCGGTTGCCGTGTATGAGTACTGCAACCTCCACGGACTCTGGAAGACAGAACTATAGCATACACGCCACTAGAAACAAAAAGCGAAGTGACTTTGCAGTCACTTCGCTTTTATAATATCAATACCGGATCACACTGTCTGAAGCAGGGTGCAGGAGCAGTCCTTGAGTACTGTGAGGCATCTGTCTATGTCGTTCGGACGGATGACTACATTTGCGGAGTCTCCTTCTGAGAAGGCATACATATACTCAATGAAGATTTCATTTTCGGCGAGTTTGTCAAGAATGGCGGAAAGTGCACCAGGGATATTAGGGACATTGAGGCACACCACATCCGTAAGCATCACAGCAAAACTTGCATCACGAAGTATCTGAACCGCCTTGTCGACATCAGGGACGATGAGACGAAGGAGTCCGAAATCGGCTGTTTCAGCCATACTGAATGCCTTCATATTGATTCCGCCGGCACCAAGGATCTTGGCAACCTCGTTTATTCTTCCTGTCCGGTTTTCAAGAAACACAGATAATTGCTTGATAGTCATATTATTTCAGTTTACGGTTATCTATTACATGTTTTCCTTTACCTTGGCTTCTTTCAATGCTTCCCGGTTCCATCAGACGTACGTCGGCACTGATTGAAAGCACACTCTTGAGTTTGTCGGAGAGTTTCTTCTTCATTGCAAGCATGCTTCCGATATCATCGCTGAAGTAATCCTTGCGAACTTCGACCTGAACCTGAAGGGTATCAAGATTGTTGATACGGTCGACCACAAGCATATATTGAGGTTCAAATTCAGGCATTTCAAGGATTACGCTCTCAACCTGCGATGGGAAGACATTGATTCCACGGATGATGAGCATATCGTCGCTACGTCCTACGATCCTGCTCATTTTCACTGATGTACGTCCGCAAGGACACTCGCCTTCCATAAGCGTACAAAGGTCCTTTGTACGATAACGGAGCAGAGGCATACCTTCTTTTGTAAGCGTAGTGAACACCAGTTCTCCCTGCTCGCCGTAAGGAAGTTGCTCCAGAGTTTCAGGATTGATGATTTCAGGATAGAAATGGTCCTCGTTTATATGAGAGCCGTTCTGCTCGGAACATTCATAGGAGACTCCCGGTCCCATGATTTCACTCAGTCCGTATATATTGTATCCTTTAAGACCCAGACGTTCTTCGATTTCCTTTCTCATGTTTTCAGTCCATGGTTCTGCACCGAAGGCACCGACGCGGAGACCTATGTCATCCTTTGATATACCCATCTTGTCAAGTGTCTCTGCAAGATAGAGGGCATATGACGGAGTACATGCTATTCCCGTGATGTTCAGGTCGCGTATAAGCCTTATATGCTTCTCGGTATTTCCAGTAGATGCAGGTATCACTGTTGCGCCCAGGTTCTCCACTCCATAATGTGCACCGAGACCACCTGTAAACAGACCATATCCGTAACTTACAGAAAATGTATCGTCGCGTGTAACTCCGAATGCAGTCAGACAGCGGGTCATCACCTCCGACCACACGGCGAGATCCTTACGGGTATATCCTACGATGGTGGGGTTGCCTGTAGTACCGGACGATGCATGTACGCGCACAATTTCCGACGCCGGTGCTGCCTGAAGCCCATAGGGATAATTGTCACGCAGGTCCTGTTTGGTCGTGAAAGGAAGTTTCACGATGTCGTCGATTGTCACGATATCTTCCGGAGATACATTCATCTCCTGCATCCTGTTTCGGTAGAACGGTACATTATGATATACATATTGCACCAGTTTCTGAAGTCTTTTACCTTGCAGTTCGCGCATGTCCTCACGGCTCATGCACTCTTTGTTGGGATTCCAAATCATATGTCTATCTGTTAATAGGGTGATCCTCCCTGAACGCTGACATACGTTCCTGAAGGAGTTCATATAAATCATCTTTCATGCGTGAGGTACATGCCCTCACTCCCTGCTGCTCGCTTCCTGTGGTCGAAAGCGAGATGCTGCTTACTCCGTAATACAGTAGTTCACGCAGAAGTTCTCCGCCCTCCATATCTCCATATCCTACAGTGAAGAAAAAACCGTCACCTACATCTTGAGTCACATCCCTGTCATATACGATATGGAAACCGTTGTCTGTGAAAATCTTCTTCATCTTTTCGGCCCTCACCGCATATTCCCTTGTATCTTCCACAAAGTTCAGAATTCCGTCTGAAGAAAGCCGAAGCATCTCGGCATATGCATATTGAGTGGATGCCGTACAACCTGAAGTGATCATATACAGAATGGATGCGATGAGCGTCTGTCCGAAAACTCCCGAATCATGGTATCTGTCCGCCAATGCAGGGAACTGCCTGTCGAACAAAGAGTCGCTTATGCATATAAGGGCCATTCTCTGACCGGCATAACTGAATATCTTCGAGGAAGAGAGCATAAGGATGTAATTGTCAGTATATTTAGCCACAGTAGGCGCGAATGGCGGACGGAACGGATGCCCGAGGTCTGTACGGTAATCCATGCAGAAATATGCAAGGTCCTCCATGACAATGACATCATATCTTGTGGCCAGTTCTCCTATGATGGCAAGTTCTTCCTCCTCCAGACATATCCACGAGGGGTTGTTCGGGTTGGAATATACTATCGCAGCAATGTCTCCTTCACAGAGGATATTTTCGAGTTTTTCACGGAGTGCGGATCCTCTATATGAATATATGTCAAATTCCTTCCAATCGGCACCTATGACTCTGAGTTGGGACTTCTGTATAGGAAAACCGGGGTCGATGAAAAGGACCTTGTTTCGGGAAGGGATTCTCTGAGTACATGCTATGAAGGAACCGAACGAGCCTGCCACGCTACCCACCGTAGGGACGCAACTGCGCTCCGACACATCCACATCCAGAAAGGCCTTGACAAATCTGGAAGCCTCATGCTTCAGTTCCGGAATTCCTGCAGCCGCAGGATACTGGGATCCGACTCCCCTGTCGAGAGCGGCCTTCTCCGCTTCCACTCCATAATGGTTCACAGGCAGACCGGGAGATCCCTGGTCCATCCTGATAAAAGGTATTCCTGTCTGTTTTTCAAGGTATTGAGCGACCAGCAGCACCTCACCGATTGTGGCACGTGCCAGATTAGCGACATGCAGTTCCCTGACAGCCTTATCTACAAGTTCTTCACTGAAAATCTTCATAATCTGCATCATTTAGGACAGGGAACTTCTCCCTGAATGCCTCCAATATGTTCATATCCACTTCTGCGGTGGATTCCATCTCGACTCCGTCACTGCATTCGGCCAGGACTCTTCCGTATGGGTCGATCAGGCGTGTTCCCCCGCAATACCCGTTTGAAGGGTCGCTTCCTACACGGTTCACTCCGGCCACATAGCATTGGTTTTCTATGGCACGTGCGGTGAGAAGAGCCTTCCATGCATCCACCCTCGGAGTCGGCCAACTTGCCACATAAATTATCATGTCATAATCCCCTCTGTTGCGGGACCATACAGGGAAACGAAGGTCATAGCATATCTCCAGAAGGATTCTTACTCCTTTCCACTCCACAGTCACCCTTTCCGAACCCGGCGTGAAGTGCATGTGTTCACCACCGAAGGTAAACAGATGCTTCTTGTCATAAGCAGTCACACTTCCATCCGGCTTCACGAAATAAAATCTGTTATAGTATTTTCCTTCCTCATATACGGCGACACTGCCCGCGATGGCTGCACCTGTCGCCGATGCCTTGCTCTTCATCCAATCAAGAGTCATGCTCCCGGAGGCTTCCGCTATCCCTTCAGGACATGTGCAGAAGCCGGTTGAGAACATTTCCGGCAGGATATACAGGTCAGAGTCCGGATTTCTGTCTATGGCCACATCTGAAGCGGCCACATTTGCAGCAGGATCTGCCCAATGAATATCTCTTTGTAAAACAGTAACTTTCATCCATCTTTCCGCTATAAGACACAAATATATGGAATTATCATAATTAATTAATACATTTGTGAGATTTCATTCAAGAAAAACAGCAAACCGAACACATATGAATACAGAACTCACATTAAACCCCAATATGCTGGTTGCTTATCTCGGCAAGCCTGCCAAGGAATTCACAAAGGCAGATATAATCAGATATATCAAGGAGAAAGGCATAAGGATGGTCAACTTCATGTATCCTGCAGGAGACGGAAGACTCAAGACCCTGAACTTCGTGATAAACAACGAATCCTATCTTGATGCCATACTTACTTGCGGTGAACGTGTCGACGGTTCAAGCCTGTTCCCTTTCATCGAAGCAGGAAGCAGTGACCTTTACGTACTTCCGCGCTTCTGCACCGCTTTCGTCGATCCGTTCGCAGAAATTCCCACCTTGTCCATGCTCTGTTCGTATTTCAACAAGGATGGAGAACCTCTCGAAAGTTCACCGGAAAACACACTTAAAAAGGCATGCAGGGCTTTCAATGAGGTGACAGGCATGGAGTTCCAGGCGATGGGAGAACTTGAATACTACGTGATTGCACCAGATACAGGCATGTTCCCTGCTACAGACCAGAAAGGATATCACGAATCAGCACCATACGCCAAATTCAACGAATTCCGCACCATGTGCATGGCATATATCGCTCAGGCCGGAGGTCAGATCAAATACGGACACAGTGAAGTGGGCAACTTCACCATTGACGGCAAGATATATGAGCAGAACGAGATAGAGTTTCTTCCTGTAAATGCAGAGGATGCGGCGGACCAACTGATGATTGCGAAATGGATCATCCGCAACCTTGCATACAAGTCAGGCTTCGACATCACTTTTGCACCTAAGATTACAGCGGGCAAGGCAGGTTCCGGACTTCACGTGCATATGCGCATAGTCAAGGACGGACAGAACATGATGCTTGAAAACGGTGTACTTTCAAAGACTGCCAGGACAGCAATTGCCGGCATGATGGAACTCGCTCCTTCGATCACCGCTTTCGGAAACACCAATCCTACATCATATTTCCGTCTGGTTCCTCATCAGGAGGCTCCGACAAACATATGCTGGGGCGACCGCAACCGTTCGGTACTTGTACGCGTTCCTCTCGGATGGGCAGCAAAGAGCGATATGTGCCGCATTGCCAATCCTCTTGAAGATCTGAGCAACTACGATACAACCCAGAAACAGACAGTCGAGATGCGTTCTCCGGACGGCTCTGCAGACCTTTATCAACTGATCGCGGGACTTTCAGTAGCATGCCGCCATGGATTTGAAATGGCGGACGCCCTCGAAGTGGCAGAAAAGACATATGTCAATGTGAACATACATCAGAAGGAAAACGCCGACAGACTTGCTTCCCTTGCATGTCTCCCTGACAGTTGCGAAGCATCTGCGGACTGCCTTGAAAGTCAGAGGACGATATTTGAGAAGTATGACGTATTCTCCCCTGCCATGATAGACGGAATCATCAGAAGACTCCGTTCATACGGCGACAGGACTCTTCGCGCTGACATAGGAGATGACAGAGAAAAGATGCTTGCTCTGGTGGAGCGTTACTTCCACTGCGGATAATCAACAACAACTATAAAACGAACCTACTATGGGAATGGTAAAATTCTACAAAGGCGGCGACATGCCCCTTGAACTGCACAAGGTACGTGTAGTTCAGAAACTTCATCTTGTTCCGGTAGAGCGCCGTCTCGACGCAATGAAGGAAGCCGGATTCAATACATTCCGCCTCGGAACCAAGGATGTCTATCTCGACATGCTCACGGACAGCGGTACCAACGCCATGAGCGACAACCAACTTGCCGCAATGATGCATGCAGATGACGCATATGCCGGATCGCAGTCATTCGAGCGTCTTCAGAAGGCAGTGGAGGATGTGCTTGGAAAGAAATATCTGCTTCCTGTCCATCAGGGCCGTGCAGCGGAGAATGTAATCTGCCGCACATTCGTGAAGCCTGGCAATGTCATCCCGATGAACTACCACTTCACCACTGTTCTCGCCCATGTGACCGAGAACGGAGGTAAGATTGAGGAACTTCTTCACGACCATGCTTTCCAACTCAAGTCCGACCATCCTTTCAAAGGTAATATGGATATCGACAAACTCGAGAAATGCATTCAGGAGAATGGAGTTGAGAATATTCCGTTCATCCGTATGGAGGCATCAACCAACCTCATCGGAGGACAGCCGTTCTCACTTGCCAACCTCATGGATGTCAGGAGAATAGCAGACAAATACGGCATCATGCTCGTGCTTGACGCCAGCCTTATCGGAGAAAATGCATACCTGATCAAGCAACGTGAGGAGAATTGGAAGGAGAACTCTATGGGTGAGATTCTCAAGATGATGACAGGTCTTGCCGACCTCGTGTACTTCTCGGCAAGAAAACTTTCATCTTCACGTGGCGGTGGCATCTGTACGAACCAGAAGGCGCTTTACGCAAAGATGGAAGCGATGATTCCTCTTTATGAAGGATTCCTCACCTATGGAGGTATCTCTGTGAGGGAAATCGAAGCCATGGCTGTCGGTCTGCGTGAAACTCTTGATGAAAGCATGATATGTCAGAGTCCTTCATATATCAAGTATCTTGTCGAAGAACTTGAGAAGAGAGGCATTCCTATGGTAACCCCTCCCGGTGTACTCGGTGCCCATGTCAATGCAATGGAATTCTGCAAGCACATCCCTCAGGAGGAATATCCTGCAGGAGCACTCGCTGCAGCATTCTACATATGTTCAGGTATCCGTGGAATGGAGCGTGGAACCATGTCAAGCGTACGCGATGAAGAAGGCAAGGAGATTCTTGCTGATGTGGAACTTCTGCGTCTGGCTGTGCCACGCCGTGTGTTCACACTGTCGCAGATCAACTACGTGATCGACCGTATGACATGGCTTTGGGACAACCGTCATCTCATCGGAGGTCTCAAGTTCACATACGAGCCACCTGTACTGCGTTTCTTCATGGGAGGTCTTGAGCCGACCAGCGACTGGCCTTCAAAACTCATGGACAAGTTCCGCAAAGATTTCGGAGACAGTCTATAGAACAGGAATGATATATTGAATTCCTACTGATATGCGCTGGGTATGCGGTTTTACTGCTCCCAGCGCTATTGCTTTGTCTGAAAGTTCGTGACCTTTGTAGACATAATGTGCGAAAACCTTGAATCCCTTGTCTTCAGAGAAAGGGAACCATTCCAGACATGCCTGTGCATTCCATGAAGTCACATATCGTCCCTTGGCAAAGAAGCCGTTCGTCTGATATACCCCCGCAGTTTCATACACTCCTTTCAGATAACCGTTCCACTTGGGATGGAACTGGTAGTCCACATTGGCTATGAATGTCAGATATTGAGTGTTTTGAGCAGTGACAGCAGAGCCTGAATGACCTTGCAATGAGGTTATACGCTGCTGGCAGTCAAGAGCAGAACGCGAATAGAGTACATCGAGATAAGCCAGAACAGGACCGTTCTTATAGATATTGCCGCACATGAAATGATATACGTTCTTTCCCTTGGCCAACTGACCGACAGAAGCGGAATACATAAGATGCAGAGTCTTGTCTGCAAACCATCCGTTCCAGTTCAGAGTTGCCAGAAGCGGCACCTTCGTCGGTTCCACCCCTTCCGGGAGACCGTATATATATACGTTATCATCCGTGCTGTTCCTGTTATTGGTCACCTGCAGGGTCAGATAATGGTCGGGAGTCACCCGTACTACTCCCTTGAGACCGGCCTGATATATTTCAAAGTGATTGTTAAATTCACTGAACTCCCTCACATTCAAGCCGTTGACATAGCCCTCATATCCGCCGACCGCAAGATACTGTTTTCCTGCAACGAGATCGAAGATATCACTCTGATGCCATTTGATGTTTGCATATTCTATCGAAGATGACATATTGTCGAGAGAATAGGGATTACTGTATTTGTTGAATGACTGTCGGAAATGATATGAAAGATGGGCATTGAGTCTTCCGTATATCTCAAGACGTACACGGTTCATCTTGAATGACATTTCATCAAATTTCCCGTCAGTGAAATATGCATTGGCAGAACCTGCAAACTCAAGGTTGATATGAGACCGTATCTTGCGTATCTTGTAGCCGTCATTCTTCAAAGAGTCCCTCCTGTCCATTATCCTCTCTATCAAAGTCGGAAAATCATCTTCACTGACAAGGGTCTGAGGATTCTGCGCATATGAGAGCGCGGAGAAAAATATAAGCAGAAGGCATGATAATCTTTTCATAGGAAGCGAATTTGACACAAAGATACTTATTTTAACAATAACGTAAAATCCCCGACCGAAGCCGAGGATTAAGATTCAAACATATGTGATGGCATCAGTTTACCTCGAAGAATTTCAAGGTAATTTCCGACTTGACATAATCACATTCAAGAGTGATTGTGGTTTCACCGGAATTTACTCCCTCACCTGGGCGCACATAACCTTCGTCGTTTACTGTTGCAACCTCAGGATTGGAACTTGTCCATTTCAAAGTATTGTAAGGCTCATAATCCTGAGGATCATATTTCCAGTCCAGTTTGTAGTAACCTGCCTGATTGAGTTCGATACTTGGATCTATGTAAAGTTTGCCGTCATTCGACAGATTTGCGACAAATTCCACCGATTTCAACTGAGGGCATTTGTCAGCATCGGCAAGACGCTTGAGCACAACTGTGATCTTTTCATCTTGAAGTGTAAGAAGCCCGTCCTTGAAACTCTTTATCTTGGCTTTGTCTACAGATGTCTCAATAGCGGAAAGATCAGCCTTAAAATGGATCTCATCCGCTGAAACTTCCCAGGTTCCCTTTCCATAGACATTCTTCCAGACTCTGTTCGGAGCAATGAAGTAAGTTCCGTCAAGGTTAAGGACCCATATGATGGTCGGTCTTCCTTTTTTATCCGTATAAGAGACTCCGTCACCGAAAAGAGGGAGATCATTTCCGTCTTCCGACTCGCCATCAAGGCTCACTACTCCATATTCTCCTGCAATCAGGACCTTGGAGAACTCATTTACTGCATTTTCCTTTTCCTCATCGGTCATCTCATCACAAGAAACCGACAAGGCAAAAGTGGCAGACAATGCAACAAGTATGTTAATCAGTCTTTTCATTTTTGTTTGATTTGTTTTTACTGGTCTTTTCCTGAGCAATCTCCTTTTCTATAATGGAAGCGAGATGCTCATCTATTATCTTCTGAACCTGTTCTTTACTCAAAGGCGGTTTTTGAATCATAGCCATATCATTACAGATAATAACTGAGAGTCAACCTGCAGCCTATATTTTCCGTACCATAGAGCAAGGCGCAACTGCCGGGACTCACAAGGTCGTTGAACATCTCCACTTTTCCGGTATTTGTACTGAAGCCTTCATATGTAGTGTAAGTCTGCGGCTGGAATATCGCCATCAACGGTGTAAAGGTCATTGCCAGACCCAGAGATATCTTCTGTGCAAGGAAGAACTCAAGACCTGCATCGACCTGAATGCCGAGTCCGTGGATATAACCGGAATTGTATCTTTTGACAGGACGAGCATAGGCGATTCCCTGTTTGCTCTTGAAATCATCCAGATCTCCTTGAGGAGCAGTCATAGGCATGCTTGAAGGAACCTGATTGATATCGGTCATCTTGTTGCCATAGTTGAAGACAAGGTCTCCACCTGCAAGCGAATAGAGGACATCCACTCCATAGACGAACTTGATGGCCTTCTCACCTGCCCTCCATTCCTTTCCAAGAGATATGGAAAGACTGTTCAGACGGGAAGTCGCAGCATCGTTGACCTTGTTCTGGGATTCAGGATTCAGAGCGACTGCGAGGTCATCCTGAACATACTCCCTATAGTTCACTATACTTCCGTTGAATCCCAAAGAAGCCCTGAATGCAGACTTGGATGAAGTATAATACTTCAACTTCACTGCAGCAAGAGGATCCTGAGACAGGATGAACATCTGTTTCGGACTTGCACACATGTCTGTGATATACTGACCGGCAAACTCACCTGCAGCAGGCTTGCATGACATCTTGTATCCGAGACTGCCCGGATTGAAGGTGACACTTACTGCAAGATCTCCCTTTTTCACATCATAGTTCTTGTCCTGCGCCTGCACCACTGCCGAAACGGTCAGCAACGCGGCCAATATGAGAATATATTTCTTCATAATCTACAGGTTTACAGGATGACTATTTCTGAATCAGGTTGTCATCTCCGACATTAGCAACCGGTGCCATATCCAACTTGAAGCAATGCGAAGATCCGCAAGCGACAGTCGTCTCTATCTCTCCGAAGAAATAAGCCTCGCAACTTACCTTCTTGCCTTCTTCATTCGCACAGTATGAATCGCCATACATCGACGACTGAGCCTTTACTTTCAGTGTCTTGCCCACAGGACAGCCCAAAGTGGTCTTAAAGAAAGCATCAGCATTGACTTCAACAGTCTTCAGAGCATATGCCACATTGCCCTTTTCATCAGGAATACCGTAATAGATATTCACAAGGTGTCCTTTATCAACGATTTCCGGGTCTTCAGGCTTGAGATCCTTGTCAAGTGCCACATATCTTACATATCCGGTAACTGTAACGCTGACCGGAAGAGTATCTGTACTGAGATCTGTCTGTTTTACACATCCTGTCAGCGAAAGCACGAGTGCCGACAGGCAAACGAAAATAAATGTCTTTTTCATGATTTTATGTTTTAATTGTATTTCTGAGCGATTGTCAAAGTGACGGTGAAATCAGGGTCGAATTCTTTAAGTTTTATGACATGGGTACCAGTTTTTCTTACCAGATAGCCATAATCGAAAGGATCTCCCGTCGTGATGTTGCTCTCCCAAGAAAGAAAACCCCTATCATACAATGACGTGTCATCTTTGCTCGATCCGACATTGCGCCATACTTCAATTGCTTCAAAACTCGAATATCCCTCTCTCGGATCCGAATCTTCTCTTGTAATCGTCAAACTACCTCCTTTCTGAACTGTGCCGTAATTTTTGCCCGACTCGTGTCCGATGAATGTCAGAGAGGTAATTTTCATTGTGATAGGAACATTGAGGCTCTTACCACCTGGAATAGACAAGGTGATTGATCCCGTACCGGCTGAGGAAGCATTTACCACCAGATACTCACCTTCCATATGGGCTGTGAAAGGACCCGTGCATGATGATATCTGAATGTTTTTATAAATACGATCCATCGAGTATCTATCCGGATCATTAAAGAATGCCGGGTCGGCGCAATAGGCACCAATAAAATTGTAAGGAGCCTGAAGGGAAGTCAAACGAATCTTCGTATCACCGGCACCGTTATATTCGTAAATACATAAAGATAACGATGATTTCATCACAGAACGAACTATGATAGACTCTTCCACACCATCAACAGTAGCAGAAATTATTGCCCATCCGTGCCCGACACCTTTGACAAGGCCGTTGGCATCAACACTTACAATTGCCGGATTTGAGGATTTCCAAACTGCAGAGGAAAGGTCAATATCATAATTGGCCTTCAGAGTCAATTGAGCAGACTCAGGGTAATCTTCCAAACTACCATCCGGAGAGAGAAAATTGTAGTACTTCAAGTCACTACCCTCAATTGTCAGTTCCAGAGGAGGAGGGACAATCTCAAACTCGGCGGAGCCGGTAACTCCGTCAGCCATAGCATATACAGTAACCATTCCGGCAGTCTCGCCTGCTGTAATGGTATTACCCTCTACTGTAACATAGGAAGCAGGGCTGCAAGTGATATTGACGTCCTTCAGTGATGCATTGGACGGACTGACATATGTGGAAACAGTCAGACTCTCGCCAAATTGCACACTCGACTTGGAGAGTGTGACAGTCACTGACTCAACCGGTATTCTTTTCCTGATTTCGATCTCACAATGTCCGATGTCCACACCGTCCACACGACCATAGAGCGTCACAATTCCTTCCTCTATACCCGTAACATAGATACAATCGACATCCGCTTCAACAGTAGCATCGCCACCTGATTCATATGTCTCCACTTCCCATTCAACTGTAGTCAATGACGCATCTTCAGGCTCGACATTGTTGAATTTCACCTCGACTGTAGCATCCTGATAGACCTGTATAAAATGAGGAAATTCAAGTGACTCGACCTGCACGGCGTCCACCTTCACGAGTACGGAAGTCTTTGCCTTGCCAGAGGTAGCGGTAATGGTAGCCTCACCGGGACCTGTTGCCTCGATTACACCTTTTTTGATTTTGGCTACCTTCCTGTCGCTTGTCTCCCAGAAGATTTCTGCCGTCTCCTGAAGTTGTTCAGGCACTACAACCCACTTGATCTTGAATTCTTCGCCTACTGTAAGGGTCTTTTTGCCTGTAGACAGATTCGTGAAGACAATTTCGGTTACCTCCACAACATCCTTCTCCTGACAGGAATTCAAAAGAAATCCTGAAAGGAGGGATGTCAGAGAAAGTAAAATAAATGATAATATATTCCGACGAGTCATGGTTAGCGGTCGATATCGATTATCAATTCAAATGAAAGGGCACCGTAAGAATATGTTATCGTTCCCGAGATATTATCATTAGGAGTATCGTAGCCGACTTTATTAGCCTTGCTGCCAAATGCATCCATAAAATCAGGAACGGTATAAGATATTCCTCCAAACGAGTCTGTTTCACCGTCGTATGGCACTTCTCCATCAGCACAGAGTGCGCCGAGCCAGCATTCCTGACCTCTTGACCATCCGTTGTCAAGGTGGTCCTGCGTGTATTCACCTTTATATTCAGTATAGACAGCAGGTCTCCATGCTCTGGATGTAACGATGCATGTTGTTTCATTACCCTCTTCGTCTGCTGCCTTGATCTGGATTTCACAGTCAGCCAATGCAGAACCTGCACCTACATACTGACCGAGAACGAGAGTCTCACCGGTAAGGGTCGTCTTGCAGATATCCTGCTCAGTGACTCCATCAGTAAGAACATCGTATGTCAGACTCTTGATGGTTCTGTTTGCTGTAAACGTGATGCTTCCTCCCGCCCAGTCGGAATCCTTCGACGGAACAACCTCGAAGTCCTCAGGCTTGAACAATTCGTCAGGATCAATCAAATCAGACAGAGAATATGGCTTGTCAACTTTTGTGAAGACCATGTCAACTCCATCGAAAGAAAGTTTGATCATATTCTTTGAAAGGAATTTGATGGTAGCAGAGCCTGTGCCATCAGCAAACTCCTTCTTAGACTTGTCATATGTATAGGAATCTTGGGAAACAAGTACCAGGTCGCCCTCATGTAAAGGACCCATATCATCCATCATGAGCATGGCCATGGTGAACTTGCCTGCTCCGGATTTCAAGCCTACGTCAAAAAGGACCTTATATGCAGGGAAATCGCCATCGGCTTCCTCTTCCTCTGTAATCCACTGACATCCTTCAAACTGATAGTCAGCGGCAGAATCATCTTTCTTACATGCTGAAAACAGCAGAACAACTGCCATAAAGGCAAATAATAATCTTTTCATAACGTTTGTGATTTAGTTGTGTTTATCTATCGTAATGACAAACACAAAAATAGCCCTGCAGAAGGCGAACCGCTATGAAAAGAACGACATGTTTTATAAAGATAACGACATTATCACCTGTTTCTGAATGCCGTAGGGGTCTTTCCCGTGGATTTTTTAAAGAGAGAACTGAAGTATGCGACATCCTCCATTCCGATGCGCAAAGCAATGTCACCGATGGAGTAATCAGTCTTTACAAGCAGTTGTTTTGCCATGGAGATGCGGATCTGCAGGATGAACTCGGTAGTGGTATAACCTGTGATCGCCTTGACTTTCCTGTTCAGTTGGGTCTTGCCTACGCAAAACTCGGAGGCCAGATTCTCATAGTCAAGACTGCCGCTTGATATCTGCTCGTGAATCACAGAAGACAGTTTATCAACGAATGCTTTGTCGGAGAAAGACATTTCATCCGGAATCTTATCAAAGCCGTCTGGAGATTCCGAGAATTTTCTGCGAAGCATCTGACGCTGCTCCAGAAGTTTCACCACCCTCACCGAAAGTTCATCAGGATGGAAAGGCTTTTCCATATAGGCATCAGCGCCCGCTTCTATTCCGCGTATCTTGTCTTCATGAGAAGCCTTGGCAGTAACCATTATCACCGGGATATGGCCAAGAAGTTCGGATGAGCGGATCCTTCTGCACAGTTCATAACCGTCCATAAGAGGCATCATGATATCCGTAATGACCAGATCAGGCACTATATCCATAGCCTTATTGATTCCCTCCTCTCCGTCTGATGCAAAATAGAAATTATATTCAGGATTCAATTGGCGCATCTGCCATCTTGCAACATCAGGAGTATCCTCGACGATAAGTATGCGCGGAGCATCTGTGTTGGAAGATTCATCATCAGCAGGTGTCAAGGACTCCGAATCTGCAAAATCTATGGAATAGTTCTCAGGGTCCACCAATTCCGGAATTTCCTCAGACTCCCTTATAGGAATTGTAACGATGAAGACAGAGCCTTTGGATGGATAAGAATGCACCTCCACCTTGCCGCCCATCGCCTCTGCAGTGAGTTTGACAAGAGAAAGGCCGACTCCGCTTCCGATATTACGTGTGTCATCATGGGCCTGATAGAACGGCATGAATATCACGTCCTTCTGTTCCTGCGTCATGCCGACACCCGTATCGCACACATATAACTGCATGGACTTGCCCTCCAACGAAGGAACGACCTTAACCGACACAAGAATATCTGATCCGGGATAGGAGAATTTTATCGCATTGGACAGAAGATTCTGAACTATACGTATCATATATGAAGGAATGAAGTCCATCTCGAGACGCTCGACATCGAAGCCATAGACTATACGCAGATCCTTTCGTTCCGCATATTTGAGATGTCCTTCGCAAATCATCGTAATGAAGCCTATGACATCTCCCCTCTTCCATTTAGGGGTCACGGCAAGACCTGATGATATCTTGGCGATATCAAGAATCTGATTCACAAGATCAAGAAGTACCTTTCCATGACATATGATGTCCGTAGAATCCCTCTGAAGGGTCTTGTCTGCCCTGTTTCTCACCTGTATGTCCTGAGCCGCAGAAATGATGATGGTCAGAGGAGTGCGGAACTCATGTGTGATGTTAGTGAAGAAATTTGTGCGTGTACGCTCTATTTCCTTCATCATCTTCTGATTCTTGGAACGGAGGTAGATGATATAGATAAGAAATGCTATCGTTATCAGTGACAAGACAAGAGAAACGATGACCGTGATCAGAATGATGTTCCTGCTGTGCTTTTCAGTCTGCCAGGTCTGGTGCAGGTGAGATATTTCAGCAGCCTTTCTTTCCCGTTCATATCTTACCCTGACATTCTGCATATGGGTCAGGTTCTTCTCATTGGTCACCTGACGGCCATATTCGCTGCTCTTGATGTAGGCATCAAGTGCCTTCCGATAGTTAGCAAGTTCCCTTTCAATATTATACTCCTGCCTGTAGACCTCTGTCAGATGTTCCGCCGAATTTATCTTTTCAGCCACTGCCTTGGCCTCGGAGAGATATCTGCGGGCAAGAGAGATTCTTGAATCGGCAGCATATACCCGGGAAAGTGCCAGACATGATTCAAGCCAATGCCATTTATCCTTGCTGCCGGACATTATCTCATATGCTATCTTATATTCCCTGACAGCATCATCAAAGCGGCCCTCATTTTCATAAAGCCTGCCGAAATACGTATGACAAAGAGAGATCCCCAGATCGAGCCGGCCTCCATATTGCACCTCAATGACTCCGAATAATAATACCTTGCAGAATCGATCTGTCCCCTACTCTCCAATATGGCACCGATATTCGCATAATTGATGGCCTGTCCCAAAAAACTTCCGAGAGATGCCTCTCCTGCCAATGCCTGTCTGAAAACGGTTTCGGCAACCTCATGATTACCCAGACTCAGATGAACATTTCCTATCCCGTTGAGAGAGATGACCCTGTTTTTGATTGCTATCTGACTCGTGGTGTCGCTGTAGACACTGCTGCATCCGAGAGCCTGATAATGGTAATCAGAGGCTTCATCAAGTATGCCCATCCTGCGGAAATCGGTTCCTATATTGTTCAGAGCCTGAATGATCGATATGGTATCCTTTAATTCCTGTGCATGTGAAAGTCCTTTCTTATGGATGTCGAGGGCCTCGGAGAACATGCTTGCATTTCTGTAGGAGCGTCCCAATTCGCGGCAAGATGCAACTATGCCATATTCATTGCCGTCCTCCTCGAATCTTTCAAGAACGACAACAAGGGAATCAATACTCCTGTCTGCATTTACAATGGAATCCACCTGCCTGACGAAATCCTCGTCATAAGTGTCAGAGGATCTCTCGCATACGCATCCGACGCATGCAAGCAGAATCATAAGCACGCATAGTCTGTTCATCGGTTTCAAATATATATTAGGTCAAACTCCACAAATTTAGCAAACTTTTTGGTTAACTTTGCAATGCTGAACTATTAATGATATGAAAACTCTGCCAGAAGACACCACAATGCTCCTCAGTCTCATCAACATGAAACTGAGGGATTTTTACACTTCACTGGATGAATTATGTGAAGATATGGAAATCGACCGTGCCGACCTTGAGGAAAGGCTCCAAAAGGCCGGTTATGAATATAGCGAAGAAAACAGGAGATTCTGGTAGGGTCTACTGATTTGCGACAACTGCGTAGAAGACAAGGTCTTCCTCCTGTGCCGTGTTCATAAGACTGTGAGTATGTCCTTCAGGACAATAGAGGCAGTCCCCCTCCTTCACCTTCACATATGCAGGTTCCGAATCCGGAGCCTGCTCCAAAAGAGTTCCGTTTCCGCTCAGAATGAAGATGACCTCACAGTTTCCTTCATGCTTATGAACTCCTATTGATGCTCCCGGTACAAGAACACCCTTGAATATCCGGTTTGTTCCATCAAAGAACATATTTGCCTGAAACTCTTTCTCTCCGCCTTTGAATGCAGGCAGAACCGTGTGATTGGATTCGTCAAACTTGATTATCATGACTCTATGATTTAAGGCAGCGTAAGCCAAAATCTGCCGGAAATTTTGCAAAAACAATTTTTCGCCGTATATTTGCACTCGGGTAAGTCTTACACGACCAGCTCCCTCTGAATTCCCCCAGGACTTGACCGTAGCAAGGGTAGGAGGTCGTAGCGGTGCGATGTAATACGCTTACCCTTTTTTCGTATCTATATCTTTGAGGCACAGTTGATTCCATCCAGTGCGGACGACACGATACCTCCAGCATATCCAGCACCTTCACCACAAGGGTAAAGTCCCGCAACCTGCACATGCTCAAGAGTTTCACTATCCCTCGGTATCCTTACCGGAGAGGACGTCCTGGACTCCACTCCAAGAAGAAGAGCATCATTGGTGTAATAGCCATGCATCTTCTTGTTGCCTATCTGAGGAAATGCATATTTCAGACGAAGTGAAACGTGTTCAGGCAGAAGTTCGTGCAAAGGAGCATTCTCAGCACCCGGATGATAGGACGTCTGCGGAAGTCCGTTTGACGGTATCCTGCGGCAGAAGTCCATCATTCTCTGAGCCGGAGCCTTCAGCGAGCCGGTATATTCGAACATCTTTCGTTCAATATCCTTCTGGAACTGAAGCAGAGCAAGAGGACCATGCTTGGCATATTCCGGAAAATCTTCCGGTTCTATCTGTACCACGACTCCGGCATTGGCCCATTTTGAATTTCTTTGGGAATTGGACATTCCGTTGAGAACAAGTTCTCCCTGAGCAGTGGCTGCAGGGACGAGAATGCCGCCGGGGCACATGCAGAAAGAGAACACTCCCCTTCCTTCGATCTGGGTCACGAAGGAATATTCCGCAGTCGGCATATACGGCTGATATTTGCCGTGATACTGTATCTTGTTGATCAGTGACTGCGGATGCTCCACACGCACTCCAAGAGCAAATCCTTTTGACTGTATCTCCCATCCTTTACGGTCAAACAGTTCGTAAATATCGCGGGCCGAGTGTCCTGTGGCAAGAATAACCTTGCGGGAAGTATAGAGAGTAGATGTCTCGGCTTCGCTCGACATGACAGAAGGGGCACTCGACATGATAGAAGGGGTGGTCGACATGACAGATGGGGTGGTCGACATGACAGAAGGGGTGGTCGAGGTTACGGTCAAGTCAAAGGAGCCGTCGTCCTTCTTCACGATGTCTGTGACACGCGAATCAAAATGATACTCTCCGCCATGCTCGACTATGCATTTGCGTATATTCTCCACTACTGTCGGAAGCCTGTCACTACCTATGTGAGGATGAGCGTCTATGAGGATGGACGGATCTGCGCCGAAACGCACCAACTGGTGAAGGACCTCACGGATATCACCACGTTTGGATGAACGTGTATAGAGTTTTCCGTCTGAGAATGTTCCGGCACCACCTTCTCCGAAACAGTAGTTGGAATCGGGGTTGACAACACCCTCACGGGAAAGTTTCGCCATATCGAATTTTCGCGCATGCACATCCTTTCCGCGCTCAAGAATCACAGGCTTGAACCCTCTGGTGAGCAGTTTCAATGCAGCAAACATACCTGCAGGACCTGCACCTATGATGACAATAGGCTCGGCATTGCTTACGTCCTTGTACTCATCAAGGACATAATCTTCCATCACCTCTTCCGGCTTTGCCACCTCCACCTTATAACGGTACAGGATGTCGTTGCGGGCATCTATCGATCTGCGAAGTATACGGTATTTGAGTTGGGATTTAATTTTGGGAGAGACGCCGAGCGCCTTGACTGCTGCAGTCTGTATCTCGTCTGCAGAAAGTTCGTTTCCGAGTCTGGTGGTTATTTCTATTTCTTTCATAATTTCTTGGGTTTCAGATCCTCACGTCACTTCGTTCCTCAGGATGACATTACAATGCCTTGTTCCTTTCACTGTCATTGCGAGGCTTCATAGAAGCCGTGGCAATCTCCTCAGGATGACATTACACCATTTCGGCAAGGCGGCTTACAGGTGCAACATCAAGTGAGGTACGCTTGCCGTCACGATAATGGAACCAGCCGGCAATCGCTATCATTGCAGCATTGTCTGTGGTAAACTTGAACTCTGGCAGGAACGTGGTCCAGCCTCGTTTACGTCCCTCTTCCTCGATCCGTGAGCGCAGACCGCTGTTGGCAGATACTCCTCCGCCGATGGTGATCTGCTTTATGCCCGTATCCTTCGCTGCCTTGATGAGTTTATCCATCAGAATGTCTATCAGAGTCTTCTGGAAGGATGCACAAATATCAGCCTTGTTCTTCTCCATGAAATCGGGATCGATGGCGATCTGGTCACGTACAAAATAAAGAAGTGATGTCTTTATTCCGCTGAAACTGTAGTCATATCCCGGTATATGAGGCTTCGAGAACTTGAATCTGAGAGGGTCACCCTCTTTGGCAAGACGGTCAACTACAGGACCGCCGGGATATCCGAGTCCCATCATCTTTGCACATTTGTCGAACGCCTCTCCTACCGCATCATCAATTGTTTGCCCGAGGATTTCGTATTCCAGAGGACTGTCCACACGTACTATCTGGGAATTTCCGCCGGACACGAGCAGGCATAGATAGGGAAACTCCGGATGACGGTTGTCCGCACCCTCCTGCCTTATGAAATTGGCCAATATATGTCCTTGAAGATGATTGACTTCCACGAGGGGCCTGTCAATCGACAGAGAAAGTCCTTTGGCGAAAGATGTTCCTACCAGCAGAGAACCCAGAAGACCTGGCCCGCGGGTAAAGGCTATGGCCGTAATGTCTTCAGGTGATATCCCGGCCCTGGAGATGGCCTCACTGACAACGGGAACTATATTTATCTGATGCGCACGTGATGCGAGTTCCGGAATGACACCTCCGTATGACTTATGAACATCCTGGCTCGCAAGCACATTTGAGAGGAGATATCCGTCTGATATCACCGCCGCAGATGTGTCATCGCATGAAGATTCTATTCCAAGTATGATTTCTGGCATAAAAATAACATTTAATGTATGTGGTATCCTGTTTACCGAGCGCAAAAATACGGAATTTATCCGATATTTTTATTATTTTTGCAAGTTGGACCATATTAAAATAACGGATTATAAAAAAGGCATTGAAAATACTCTGGCTGGCATTCGTTGCTGTTGCTTCGGTCATCATTGCGGGAGCGCTTGTGATACAACTCCCACAGGTTCAGACCGCAGTGGCTGAAAAGGTGGTCCGTACACTCTCCGAACGTCTGGAAGGCGACATTTCATTCGAAAAGATACATTTCAAGCCATTCACCACCCTGGTACTGAAAAATACCGTCATCATTGACAAAAAACCGGTTCAGGATCCAGTCGATCTTGTGGCAGAGCCTGTGGATACTTTCTTTCGCGCGGAATATATAATCGCAAAATTTTCTCTTGATGGACTTCTCGACAAGGAAAGCATAAAGATTGACCGGGCATATGTGGGAAACGCCCAGATGAATCTGGTACTCGAAGATTTTGCAGATCCCGCCATGGCAGGTGACAAGCAGAACAACCTGTCGAGAATCTTCGGAATAGACAAGAGCAGAGAACGTCCTGAACCGAAACCGAAGGAAATATTCAACATCAGGAAGGTTGAAGTCAGGGATATGGGATTCGCCTTGATCAACCATAGCAGCGATAAGATAGACCATCACGGAGAAATCAACTGGAATGACCTGGATGTCAAGGATATAGACCTTGTAGCCAAAGGACTGAGATTTGAGGACGGAATAATGTACGGTGAAGCGGAAAGCCTGTCGTTCAGGGAAAAGACAGGATTCACCGTCCACCAGATGTCCGGCAAGTCAAGAGTCGGTCGCGGAAAGACCATAATCGAAGACCTTGAGATAAAGGATGAATGGTCTGACCTGAAACTGCCTCTGTTCATGATGAGTTATGACAATGTGAAGTCGTTCGAAGACTTCATCTCACTGGTACGTCTTGACGGACATATTGCACCGAGCGAACTGGATTTCCGAACGATTGTATACTTTGCCCCTCAACTCAAGGGAAACGAACTGAAAGCAACGGTGTCAGGAAGCATGTCCGGATACGTGAATGACTTTACTGTCAAGGATATACGCATTGATTCTCATGCGGGCGGATTCAAGGGAACTGTCAACGGAAGGATGACAGGCATCCCCGAGGTGAAACAGATGAGGATCGACGCAAAAGTAGACGACATGCTCTTGACCGCCGAAGGACTTGGCAAGTTCGTAAGCGAATGGACCAGAGGTAAAGATTTGGATTTCAGCAAGATAGGAAAAGGAAACGTATTCCATGCCACCGCATCCGCCAAGGGTCTACTCAACAATCTCGACACACAGGCTTCCTTGAATTCCGATGCAGGAGATGTGGAGGCCACGGTCAGACTTGACGACATAATCGAGGATTTCAAGCCGATAGTCCTTTCCGGACACATATCCACAAAGGATCTTGACATTGGAAGACTTCTGGACAACGACCTGATCGGTCCGATATCCATAAGCACAGGTCTGTCAGCAAGCATCGAGGAGCAGATCAAGGTCGACATTGATTCTCTGAGGATAGAAAGACTTAATTTCAAAGACTATAACTACAGCGACATACAGGCCAGAGGGCGATACGACGGAACTTCCATGAATGGAACCGTAATCAGCAAGGATCCTAACCTGAACTTCATATTCCAGGGAGGATATGCAAGATCGGAAAAGTCGCAGAATACAGTATATAAGTTCAATGCCAGTGTCGGCCATGCAGACCTGAATGCCATCAACCTGGACAAGAGAGGTGAATCCATCGTCCAGTTCAGGACATCCGCCAACTTCACGAAGACCGGAAGGGGAAATCTTCTCGGACGCATCGACGTCGGCGACATCATGCTTGAAAACGATGGAGGACGCTATGAGATAGGTGACGTCATACTTACATCCCACAGTGCCGACAACAGATACACAGCACGCCTGAACTCCACATTCGCCAACTGTTCATACACAGGTTCGGCATTCATCACCGATTTCATACGGGACCTCAAAGGAGTTACACTGGACAAGGAGATACCTGCCCTTGATGCGTCTGATGACTACAGATGGGAAGGGAACTCTTACGACTTCAGTTTCGTCTGCCATGACATCCAGAACATTCTGGCATTTGCCGCTCCCGGCCTATATATCGAAAACGGTACATCTCTCAAGGCCGGCATCAGCGACAAAGGAGAATTCTCTGCGGAATTGACATCTGGAAGAGTCGCATTCAAGAGGAACTACCTGAAGGGACTGTCAATGAAACTTGACAACTCGGCAGAAGCCCTGAGCGGACTGATGACATGCAATGAGATATCCGCCGCAAGCATCATCATGAATGACAATATTCTCCAGTTACATGCAGATGACAATCACATCGGAGCAGGATTCTCGTTCGACAACCACGTCGAGAGCGAAACAAAAGGAGAATTCATTGTCAACGGAGATGTATCAAGGGAGGACGAGAGCAGGATATTCGACCTCAGAATCATGCCGTCATCACTCCACTACAACTCGAAGGAGTGGAACATCCAGCCATCAGACATAAGGATATATGACGGAAACATAAGCATCGACTCATTCGGAGCCATATCCGGCGAGCAGTCGATAAGCGTTCACGGACGTGCTTCCGACACTCCTGGAGATGTCCTTTCACTATATCTGGAAAGATTCGACCTGTCGATAGTCAACTCTCTGCTACCAAGGGATTTCGGTATCAAAGGCGCTGTCACCGGAACAGCCAGTCTTACATCTCCTGTAAGCGACAGGAACATAGACATAGACCTTCTCTGTGACTCATCATATGTCGCAAATGTTCCTCTGGGAGTATTCAGGGTCGGAATGGAATGGAACGACCCGGAAGAGTGCTTTGACTTCCATGCCAAGAACGACCTTTCAGGCAGGAGCACAATCGATCTTGCCGGCAACTTTGCACCTAAGCCGAAGACCCTGGATGCTAAAGCAGGCTTTGATGGTTTTGACATAGGATATGCACAGCCGTTCCTGAATGACATATTCAGCGAAATGAACGGCAGTCTCAGCGCTTCCATAGCCTTGAACGGACCTCTGGACATGCTCAGTATAAGCAGCGAAAATGCAAGACTTGAAGACGCAACACTTAAGATAGCCTACACAGGTGTACCATATACCGCCAACGGACCGTTCCATATAGACGAAACCGGAGTATATTTCGATGATATCGCTATCCGTGACAGATTCAACGGAAGAGGAACAGTCAACGGAAGCATCAACTACGACCATTTCAGGGATATAAACTTTGACACGCATATAAGAGTCAATGAAATAGAGGCTATAAATCTCGTTGAAAACGAGAATGAAGTATTCTACGGCAACGTCTACGGCAGTGGAGATGTTTCGATCACAGGTCCGATAAGTTCAATCGAGATGGACGTCATGGCGTCAACCGCAAAAAACGGTAACCTGCATATTCCCGTAACCAGTTCCCTGACATCAGCAAAAAGCACAAACCTCTTGAAATTCAAGGAACTTGACCATATGGATGAAATCGATCCATATGAAATATTCGTCCAGAGGACTACAAGTGAAAAGACTTCTGACAACGACTTCATGGTGAGGGTTAAAGTGAATGCTGACCAACAGACGGAGGCATTTGTGGAAATAGACAAATCAACCGGAAATGTGCTTTCCGGAAGAGGTAACGGATTGCTCAGTCTCGAGGCAAGCGAAGATATTTTCAACATCAACGGAGACTATACTATAGACAGCGGAAACTATAAGTTTGTTGCTATCGGACTTGTCAGCAGAGACTTCCTCATACAGCAAGGTAGTACGATAAGGTTCGGAGGAGACATAATGAACAGCACACTCGACATAGATGCCGTATTCAGGACCAAGGCATCCCTGTCCACACTTATTTCCGACACCACCTCTGTTGCCAACAGGAGAGTCGTGGATTGCGGAATCAGCATAAAGGACAAGTTGAGCAATCCTCAACTGAGTTTCTCAATAGAGATTCCGGACCTTGACCCTACCATCAAATCCAGGGTAGAGAGCGCATTGAGCACGGAGGACAAGGTGCAGAAACAGTTCCTCTCTCTGATCATCTCCAACAATTTCCTTCCTGACGAGCAGTCCGGAATCGTGAACAACTCATCCACTTTGTACAGCAACGTGACTGAAATGATGGCGAACCAGATAAACAACATATTCCAGAAACTGGACATTCCTCTTGACCTCGGACTGAAATACCAGCCGAATGAAAGAGGAAACGACATATTCGACGTCGCTGTCTCGACCCAATTGTTCAACAACCGTGTGGTAGTCAACGGCAACATCGGAAACAAGCAGTATTCCAGCGGAAACACTCAGAATGATGTAGTGGGAGATATAGACATCGAGATAAAACTCGACCGTTCAGGTTCGTTCAGACTCAATCTGTTCTCTCATTCTGCCGACCAGTACACCAACTATCTGGACAATTCACAGAGAAACGGCGTGGGTGTTACCTATCAGACTGAGTTCAACACATTCGGACAGTTCTTCAGGAACATGTTCTCAAGCAGACAGAAGAGACAGGCTGCAAAAATCGCTGAGGAACAGGCCAGAATCTCAGAAGAAAGAACAACTTTAACTATAGAATGATGAATAAGGGAAAATTATATCTGATTCCCTCGCCTTTGGGAGAAAATGATCCTTCGGAGGTCATTCCTCAACCTGTGCTGAAGTCACTTGAGGGATTCAGGACTTTTGTTGTGGAGGAGGTCAGGACAGCAAGACGATATCTTTCCAAGGCAGGACTGAAAGGTAAGATTGCATATCTGGAATTTCATGAACTGAATGAACATACAAACGCAGCGACAGTGGAAAGTTACCTGAAACTTTTTGAAGAAGGCAATGATGTTGCCCTTATATCGGAAGCGGGCCTTCCTGCAGTCGCTGACCCCGGGGCACAACTGGTGGCGCTGGCTCACAGGCACGGTATAGAGGTTGTTCCGGCAGTAGGACCTTCATCGCTCATGCTGGCTCTGATGGCATCAGGAATGAACGGCCAGTCGTTTGCATTCTGCGGTTATATTCCTGCAAAATCCGATGAGAGGAAAAGCCGTCTGAGGCTTCTTGAAAAGGTTTCAGGCCAACTCAGACAGACTCAGATACTGATAGAGACCCCATATAGGAACGATGCCCTGTTCTCTGACATACTATCGACATGTGCCCCATCCACAAAGGTGTGTGTGGCAGCAAACATCACTATGCCTGATGCGTTTATAAAGACGAAAAAAGTGTCGGAGTGGAAAAAGGAAGGACTTGTAATAGGAAAGAGACCATGTGTATTTCTGATATTGGCATAATTGAACTGGAGGACATGCGTTTCTGGGCACATCACGGTTGCCTTGAGCATGAAAGGAAGGAAGGGAATCTGTTCATGGTGGACTTTCGCGGTGAATTAGACCTGAGGACTGTAGCGTCAAGCGATTCTCTTGAGGACACCGTGAATTACGGGGAAATATATGCGGCAGTCAAGGCTGAAATGGAGATTCCATCAGACCTTCTGGAGCATGTGGCAGGACGTATAGTCGGAATCATTGCAGGTAAGTTCCCTCAGTTCAGGAGTTTTTCCGTCAGGGTATCCAAAAGGAGACCTCCTGTAGGCGGAGCGGTACAGTGGTCACGTGTAACATTATATCATAACGCATAACAGATGACAATCGCATATATAACCTTGGGTTGCAAGTTGAACTATGCAGAGACCTCGACCTACGAGAGAAAGTTAGCAGCAGCGGGCTTAGAGACTGTGCCGTGGAGCAAGGGTGCTGACATCTTTCTTGTGAACACATGCACAGTCACAGAGCATTCCGACAAGAAGAGCCGCAACATAATCAGGAAACTCCACAGGATTTCTCCTGAGGCAAAGATTTATGTTACAGGATGTTATGCCCAATTGAAAAAAGAGGAGATCCAGGCGATAGAAGGAGTGTGCGAAGTATTCGGGGCTGAAGAAAAGAGCCGCGTGGTACCTGCAATCCTCGGTCTTGACCCGGACTCATGCGAGAGGAATGAGACATTCTTCCCTGCATATTCATCAGGAGAAAGAACCAGGTCGTTCCTGAAGGTCCAGGACGGATGCGACTACAAATGTGCCTACTGCACAGTACCTTATGCACGTGGAGAGAGCAGGAACATACCTATTGACCGTATAATACCGCAAGCCGAAGCGATTGCCGCTGAAGGTATTGTGGAGATTGTACTTACCGGAGTAAATACCGGTGATTTCGGCAGAAGTACGGGAGAGACATTCTTCGACCTGATAAAAAGGCTGAACGATGTGGAAGGTATCGAAAGATACAGGATTTCATCCATAGAGCCGAATCTTCTGACTCATGAGATGATTGACTGGATAACCTCCGGCACAAAATTTCTTCCGCACTACCATATTCCGCTCCAATCAGGCTGTGACACAATCCTGAAGGCCATGGGAAGACGCTATGATACGGCAGCATTTGCGGAAAAGATACAATATATCAGATCGAAAAGCGAGAAGGAAGGTGGGCCTAAGGTATTTTTCGGAATAGATGTGATAGTGGGATTCCCGGGAGAAACAGACGGACTTTTCATGGAAACTTATACCTTCCTGCGCGATGTGGTGAGACCGGCCTTCATCCATATATTCCCCTACTCGCGACGCGCCGGAACTCCTGCCGCTTCAAGAAAGGATCAGGTCCAGGACTGCGTGAAGACAAAGCGGGTACAGATGCTGGAGGATCTGTGCAGGGAACTGCATGAGGAATTTCTGGAGTCGAACAAGGGTGTAAAGGAAAAAGTGCTGTTCGAGAGCACGGATAAAAATGGAATGATGGAAGGATATACCGGCAATTACATAAGGATTTCACGGCCATATGATGCAGATCTTATCGGCAGAATCGTAGAGGTGGAGATATAGAAGATGAGCAAGACCAGACTGACGTTTTTAGGAACAGGAACATCCCAAGGCGTACCTATGATAGGATGCGGATGCGAAGTATGCAGGAGTGCAGACAGCCGTGACAAGAGGCTTAGGGCAAGCGTCATTGTCGAATATGAGGGTCTGAAGATTCTGGTGGATGCCGGACCGGACTTCAGGTATCAGATGCTCCGTGAAGGCATTGTAAACGTTGATGCAATACTTCTGACCCACAACCATAAGGACCATACAGGAGGACTGGATGACATCAGGGCCTTCAATTACCTGGAGAAGAAACCGACCCGGATATACTGCGAAAAATATGTGGAAGACTCTCTCCGTATGGAATATTCATACGCATTTGCCGAAAACAAATATCCGGGAGCACCGGATTGGAATGTCCATATCATCGATGACAAACCATTCAGAATCAATGATGTGGAGATAGTCCCGATACGCGGCAGACATTTCAAACTACCTGTACTCGGCTACCGTTTCGGAGATATTGCCTACTGCACCGACATGAACCATATTCCGGATGAAGAGTTCTGTAAACTGGAGGGATTGGAGCATTTTGTCATCAATTGTGTCAGGAGAGGACGCCATATATCCCATTTCTCGCTTGAAGGAGCCTTGGAGACCGCTTCAAGGGTCGGTGCCACACACACATGGCTCACCCATCTTTCACATCAGTTGCCTACATACGAAGAACTTGCGGCAGAACTTCCTGACGGGGTCCTTCCGGCATATGACGGGCTTGTAATCGAAGTGTGATATACTTCAGGCAAGATATAGCGCGGCAAGATAATCATAGTGGTCACCTTCAGCGATGAGTTCCGCTCTGAATCCGTATTCCTCTGCATGAAAGGCAAGTGATTCGAAATCAAGATAAAGCCAGTCGAAAGGCTCCCCTATGACACCATTATACTCCATCTGATAGTCCACCTGACCGTAATAGTCATCTGCAAGGTCTATCATTATGCTTCCGTCCTCTTCCTCAAAGAGATAACTCAGGTCGCTCGAATCTATCAGAACACACCCTTCAGGTCTGAGGATCTGCCGCAGACGGGCAAAGAAAGCAGGAATCCCGTCCATATTCCCTATTATTCCGGTACCGTTCATAAGCATCAGTACGGTATCGAATGTCTGATCGAAGGCTTCATCATAGAAATTGACCTGAAGCGCATCGATCCCTCTTCTTTGCATCACCTCGACAGACAAAGGGGAGATGTCTATGGCAAGAGAATCCTTTCCCATCATCCTGAGAGCAAGAGTATGGCATCCCGCACCTGCCCCGACGTCCAGAATCCGCCCCTTGGCCAACTCAAGGGCAGTCCTTTCAAGTTCCGGCATATCCTCAAATTCCCGGAAAAGTCCCTCCACAGGTATTTCATCATCCTCAAACATTGAGGAATGTACCACAAGATGTCCTGCTTCACCTTCGGTAAAGTAATCATATATAGCCGCTCCCATCGGATCGGCATGAGGTTGTAGTATCATGATTCAGTCCGCTGATACGGCAAATATAAGCAATAAATCCGAAGCATATCCGTCATGCTTTGTTTTTCTTTTTGAATATCAGCAGATTGTTGATTGCAAAGTTGAGTATACCTGAGAAGCACATGGCCGCGAGGTTGCAGATGACGACATCCCAGCCGGTGAATCTTTCTATCAGCAGAAGCACTCCCAGTCTGAACAGGAACACTGCCGAATTGGAAAGGTTATATGCTCCGTACAATTTGAAGAATCGTCGTACCGAAGCATCCGGCCGTTTCCAGGTTCTGTCTTTCCATACATAGAAATATGAAATGATATAATTGACAGCGACAGCGCATTGGAACGAGACCAATGGAGATATGATATATTCACCCCAATATCCATTGCTGAAGACCAGATCGGACAACAACCAAAGCACAAGCGTATCGACTACAGAGCCGACTACGCTTGTGCCTGCAAACTTGACGTACCGTATCAGAAATTTCGCCATCCGCTAATCCATTTCCGGCATAGGATCCATTTCCGCATAGCCCTTTATGTCTTTATGGACAGTCGTAAGGTGCATAAGAGCCAATATGATGATTATCGCTATACCAATGAGGTCAAGAGCACTGAAAGCCAGTTGGTGACCACATATATGAAAGCCGCAGGAAAATTCCCTCAAAGGAGCGACAGTGACAAACAACGTGTTGATGATTATCATTATGATCCTGAACTCAGTTGGTCCAAGACTGGCATATGTCAGTTTGAATTCCTTTTTCAGATGTGCGTTGATACTCACGTTGATGGTCATCAGAAGATACATCACCAGTGCCAGCAGAGATATTTCCAGATGCATCAGTCCGGACAGGCCCACCCCGACAAAGATCATCACCTCATTGATCGCATCAATCGTGTGGTCCAGATAATATCCGTAAATCGGACGCTGCGTCTTCCTGACCCTGGCCAGAGTCCCGTCCAGAGAATCTCCATACCAGTTGATTATGAATCCCAGTGAACTGAGCCACAGAAAATTGATGTTCCAGGCCGACAAGACATATCCTGCCGCAATCACCACCGCTCCAAACACTCCTATATATGTAAGAATGTCGGATGTCATCCATCTTGGCTGACGTTCTGCCAGATATACCAGCACTTTCTTTTCGAGAGCATTAAGGACCGAAGTCTGTATCCTTACTGCATCTGCCTTGTTCTGTTCCATGTCAATATTGATTATAAACCTTATTCCTTAAAAAATCCCTTAACGTATGGATATCGTCATATTCCTGCATCTGCTCCGGCAAAATGATTTCTCCGAGTGCTATTCTCGTCTGACTTCTCCTTTTGTTGAAAACCTCCGCCGGGAGTCTCAGCAGTCTGATTCTCCAGTCCAGCAACCCTAGAGAATAGTAGAAGTCAGAGTTCCTGTCGAGAAAATGAATCGGGACAACCGGCACATTCAGTTTCTTTATGAGCCTTATTACAGGTTCCTGCCATTCCCTGTCCCTGATGCATCTGTCCTTCAGGCTCAGGTCGGATACCGCTCCTGAAGGGAACAAGCCCAAGACTCCTCCATTCCGTATGTGTGCGACAGAATCCTTAATCCCTTGAATACTGTCCTTTGTCGGACTTGTACGTTCAGTCCCGACAGGTGTCACACATATGAAATTATCCTTTAAGGCCGCTATTCTGCCCAGGAATTTGTTCACCATAACCTTGAAGTCCGGTCTGATATGTCCAAGCATGTCCACCAGGATTACGCCATCAATATGACCATAAGGATGATTGCTTATAGTTATGAAAGGCCCGTCAGGAAGTTTATTCAGTATGTTTTTGTTCAGCACTTCATACTCAACTCCGATATCGTCAAGAATCGCTTCAGCAAAATCAGGTCCGCTGCAACATGCGTTTCTGTCATAAAGATCATTGACCTTATCAATTGACAGCATACGCATCAGCATCTTGCAGAAATCATTTCCTGATTTTCCGCGAAACAAAGGCGAGGCCTTTTCCAGTTCATTCAATGTAAGAAGCGGCATAGTCTGCTCCGGGTTCAGAAGTTATCTTTAATGTCGTCTTGCAATTTATGCTTCCTTTACATACAAATATCTCTCCTTTCAGGTTGAATGGAGTCACATTGCGACCTTTTGCATAAATGTGATGATGTATTCCCTACATCTCCTTATTCCGTGTAAAGATTTTGAACAATTCGCTCAAGGCGAGCACGCCGAACGAAAGTCCGATTACTGTCCACCACTGTCCGGATGTCATAGGGGCAAGTCTGAAGAGCGACTGCATTCCCGGAACAAGGAGTACAAGCAATGTGAGGGCGGTCACGAAGACTATTGTCAGCCAGAGCCATCTGTAGTACCAAAATGAGAGAGAACAACAAAATGTAGTACCATTTCACGAACAAACCCCTCTCAGAATGCACTGAGAGGGGTTTTGAGTGGTGTCACCGGATCCTGTGAAGATTGATAATACTTGTATCAGCATTTTCGGTGGTGTTCAGCCTGATATTCTGAAGTCGTTTGCGAAGGGTAAGGTGCAGAATGGGTTTATGGACAGGTGGATTTTTGCTTTTCCAGATAAGGTCCGTATCCGAAGTTGAAGGAGAATGAGATCGATGATAGTGTGCGGGAATCGTGGGAGGAGATTATTGAGAGGATCCTGGCTATCCCCTATGAGGGGAAGCCGAATGTGTTGCGGTTTTCTCCGGAGGCGAAGGCGGCGTATTCGGATTGGTTCAATTCGTTGTCTGATCAGAAGAATTGCGGCAGGGATGCGTTTGCTGGGCTTGCGACGAGTTATTTCAAGAAGGTCAGTTATGGGTTTTATGAGAAGAGGTTCAGGTAGTGTTATGTGTATATGTTAGTGGCATTCTTGGCATTGTTGGCATTCTTGGGTGGGGTTGGTGGGAAGAGTGCCAAGAATGTCGAGTGTGCCAAAGGAGGGTAGAAAGAACCAAAACAACACCCATTCAAGCACAAGCACAGCAAAATCAGAACAAAAAACACAAGTTTTAGAACAATCTTCATTATTTTTAGTTCAAAAATGAGAGATTTTGGAACAACTTATGATATTTTTCATACCTTTGCAGGAAAGAAAGAAACAAACATACAAACAAAGATATACTCAAAGGTTATGAACACAGAAGTACTTCGCATTATTGAAGGAGGCTTAGCAAATGACAAACGCAAAATTTTGACATATTCAGCTAAGCTTGCTGATAGGCTGCAAAAGGAGAATGAAATACCACTAGCCAAATGTATTCGTCAATTGATCGACTCTAGCATACCACAGAGTCAAGCTGTTGCCGATGCAATGCGTGTAATCCCTTTAGACGCAGACAGCCGTCTCCAAATAGTTGAAGTAATCCCAGCAGACGGAGAGAAACAGCCAATCATATTGAGTCCTGTTGTTGAGAAGCAAGTTTCTGAGTTTATTGACATCATCAAACACAGTTCTGCCCTTGAACTGGCTGGCGTTGAAATAAAAAAAACTCTCCTCCTTTATGGACAACCTGGCTGTGGAAAGACAAGCATTGCTCATTACATAAGCGAGAAAACAGGATTACCACTCATAGTTGCCCGTCTAGACGGTATTGTATCTTCACTTTTGGGTAGCACGGCTAAAAATATAAGGAAGATTTTTGACTATGCTCAAAGTGTTCCTTGCATCCTTTTCCTTGATGAATTTGACGCTATAGCAAAAGCCAGAGACGACCAGCACGAATTAGGTGAACTGAAAAGAGTGATCAACACCCTATTACAGAATATTGACTCCATGCCATCAAGCTGCGTTTTGTTAGCTGCCACCAATCATCAAGAGATGTTAGATCCTGCAGTATGGCGAAGATTCGTACAGACAATTGAAGTAGGCTTACCATCTCAAGAGGCAATCATGGAGATGAATGACGTTTTCACGGCGCCATTCACCTCAGATATGACAGAAGAGCAGAAGAGAAGTTTGGCAAAAACGCTTGATGGATTGTCACCTTCTGATATCAAGAACATCTTTGACAGAGCAAAAGTCAAGAGCGTTTTAGATGGCGAACAGACAATATCGTTCCACAAGCTTCTTACTGGAGCATACGAAACCACAAGTAAAGAACAGACTGAAGAAGACTATGTTCGTTTTTTAAGCAATCACGGTCTCACACAAACAACAATTAACAAACTTACAGGTATAAGTCTTAGAAAAATCAAGACATACCTTTCATCGAAATAACATAGGAGATTTAACATATGGAAAGAAATTTACCTATTCAGTTAGTTGAAACACGAGGAGTGCAGGATATTTTCCACAAAGAAGGAGGAGGTGGAGACAGACTGCCCAAATGGTACAGCGAGGGAAATATTCGTCAAAACGCCCAAACTATGAGAGTCACCCTAACAGAAGTTGGAAACATCTTTGCCGAAAGAACTCGCAAGCAAGTCGAAGGATTACCTGTAATTGTAAAGGCGACCTTACATGAAGATGCCACTGCAAAATCTTATCGTGGCAATGCGCGTTCAGTATTCACTACTAGACGCAAAAGAAACATTATTGGCGCAACTGACCCAAGGGAGCTTATTATAAAGATAGACAACAGCACCGACCTTAACACCATATCGAGAAACGTTCAAGAGAATAACCTCAACAAGTTATCAAAAGATAAACGAATCGGTATCGCATCAATAACCGGCCTCAGTCTATTTTCCACCCAAGTAGAAGATGGAATTGAGAACGAATGCGTAAAAGTTAAGCTAATAGATTATTTAGACCATCGACTAAACGAATGGTCTAGAGAACTCTTTTTAACCCAATGCCAAAAGCTAGGAATAGACATTAAAACCACATCTTTTTCCAACGAGTCAAGATTGTACTATATCAACTCATTGACAGATGAAAACAGAATAGCATTAAGCACCATGGATTCTGTTTTATCGGTTAGAAAAATGCCATATTTTGAAATTACCACATCACCAGAGCCTTTCAACACAGATATAGAAGTAAAGCGACCAAATATAGACGATACGTATCCTGAAATAGGAATCTTAGACTCCGGTGTTGCCAATATCCCACATCTCACAGAATGGATTAACGAAGAGCAAAATACTGCGAACCTTGACAATGAAGACATCAGAAAAGGTCACGGAACAGCCGTAGCTAGCATATTGAATTATGGTGACGAACTTCTCGGAATAGAGGCGACACGATGTGCCCCTGCCAAAATAACCTCTTTCATAGTGAATACTGTTCCAACAGTTATGAAAATTTCAGAGTTTGAGATGATTGAACATATTAAGTCAGCGATAGAAAACAATCCCCACATAAAAGTCTGGAATCTATCGCAAGGCTCCGACATAGAAATCAGCGACACTTGCTTCTCTGACTTTGCCATTGAGATTGATGCACTACAGAAGAAGCATAATGTGCTCATATGTAAATCATCCGGGAACACTTCAGTTTACAACAAAACTAAAATTTGCCAAGGCGCAGACTCAATAATGAGCCTTGTAGTTGGTTCAGTTACCCATAGAAACGATGGAGCAAACGATGCTCCTCTTCATAAAAGATCATTTTTCTCAAGATTTGGTCCTGGGCCAAACTACCTAATCAAACCCGATCTAGTGCATTATGGTGGAAACGAGATACAAGGAGTTCACACCTTGTCCGAATTTGGATATCAGAGTAATTGCTTAAAGGGAACAAGTTTCTCAACACCTCGAATAACATCCTTAGCTGCAAACTTAGCATATAGGTTAAATAGAAACTTTGACCCAACTTTAATCAAGGCATTACTAATACATAATGCTCACTACCCTGGAATTGATAACACAGACAGCAACTCCCTGCTACAAGAATTAGGTCATGGAGTACCTCAGGATATTGACACAATACTATACAATGACCCTAATGAATTTACAATGATATGGCAGCCAACTTTCGATACTGACGATTATCAGATTCAAGATATACCTTTCCCTCAATCAATGATTGATGAGCAAGGACACTTTTATGGAGAAATAACCGTCACAGTTGTGTCCGACCCTGTCCTTAAAGGAACCGAGGGAAGTGAATATTGTCAAAGCGAGGTAGAAGTATTATTACAAACGTATGATGGAATACAATACGTTCCACTCAACGCTGTTGGAAATGCTGGTAGGATACGAAATAGCGAAAGGCTTATAAACCCACAAAACGTATTGGTCAAAACCATTTATGGTAAAAAATCATTCAAAAGCAATGTTAGAAGCGAACGAACATTGACTGAAAGTGGACTAAAGTATCAACCAATAAAGAAGTACCATGTAAACCTTGAGCAAGCCACACCTACTAGCAAGGATAACTACCTTACCCAAAACAAAAGGTGGTGTCTTAAAATGAGAGCAATGTACAGAGATGCTACTATCAGCGAAAAAGAGATTGATGGAGTACACGAAACCGCAAAAGCCACAGTAATAATAACAATTCGTGATCCAAAAGAAAGGAATATTGCATACAACGAATGTATGGCTAGTCTTGCACTTCACAATTTTCCTCATAGCAATGTAATGGTGAGACAGCATATAGAAGTAAACAACCAATAAAAACACCCGCCACTCTGAGAATCAGGGTGGCGGGGTTCGTTAGGCAGCCAGCTGGGAGGCTGGCTGTGGGGTGGATGGATTACTCGTCCTCTACAGGTGCGTCTTCGTCGAGAGTAACCAGGGTGAGCATTTCGCCGGATTTTTCTCCGGTTTTGGCGTTCACGAAGAAGTACTTCATAAAGACTTTTGGGGCGGCGTTAGGGGCACCGTGCTTGTTGTCGAAGTCTTCTTTGATGTCGTACTCTTCGCAGACTGCTTCGAGAGGTTGGGCGATCTGGACTGCCTTTTGGAACAATTGTTAGCATTTAAGGAGAATCTGCACAAGACCGCTAACACTATCATTGATATTGTCCACTGCTCCGCTCGTCATGGCCGGTCAGGCCGGCCATGACGGTCCCGGAGGGAGCCGCAGGCTCCCGAAGGGAAAGGAACAGCGACATTGAAGTTCATCACTGTCGTTCATTTGAAATGCTGGGGTCACTAGCAGCACATATCGACTATCGACCTACACTAAGCAGTACTAACGTTCGAGGGCGGCGACTTGCACTATCGACTACGGCACTAAGGTCGCCGCCCATGCACCCGGAGGACCGCCTTCAACGAGCAAGTCTCTTGGCTTTTTGTAAAAAAGACGAGAGTCTTGCGGCGGTCCGGAGTAATAGATAGGTCGCCTTCTTTGATCTTGATAAGGTCAAAGAGGGCGATGCCACTTTATATGTTTGTCTTGTGCAATACCCCCGGTGAGTGTTGTCCGTAAAGAAAAAATCTTTACCTTTGTAGTCGTCATGCAGTCATGTTGCGTGACATTACATATTGTGAAAGTGTTTTTCGCAAGTCCTCTAATGAAAATGTGGAAGTTTTCTGACTATAAGGACGATACGGAACAACACTCACTTTCGTATAGATAATTGTGGTATGATGCAATCTGGCATCATAATATCCCATATCTATTCGAGTGTGGGGTATTGTGTCGCTTATCTATAGTCGGGTCTTTCCACAACCTTCATTAGGATAAACGGAATCAGCTCCACACTTTCTTTGTATATAGATAAAGCATCTTTGGGGCTAGGATGTCTTATTTAGGCAATGAAAAAGCTATTATTTCTAATGATTGTACTCGTCAGTTCAATCAACTCAACTCTGTGCGCTAGGGAAGTAAAGGTCTCAGTTACTCCATCTGATGCAAAAATTTACGTGGACGGTAATTATTATGCAGACGGCGTCGCTACAGTTAACGTGAGTAAAAAATCGGAATTCGTAGTTATCAAGTTGGAAAGTCCTGGTTATGTCACAATGGAAACCAAGATATATGCTAGCGATAAAAGAAAAGCTATTTCCTACACCCTCAGAAGAGATGGATTCTTCGATGTGTCAGTAGCATCTGGACTTGTAAATAAATATTTTAATGTTAAGGTTTCAAAAGATCTTTACACTATTGATGAAAACGGTAAGATGGATTTGAGTCTTGCATGGAAAATGATACATCAAGTAATCCTTAACTATTTTGATGAGATCCAGACTACTGATGTTGCATCAGGATTTGTTCAGACACCGTGGCATTATGCTACATTTCCAGAAGCAGAGAAACAGGTAAGAACTAGAGTTTCTGTCAAGCAAAATGCGTTTGGTGATGAATTGTCATTTCAGATTAAAGTATCCTCAGAAGCTGGTTCTATGTATGCATCTCGCAGAGATGAATCATTTCAAGAAATCGATAGGATCTTAAAAGATCTTGAACCAATTATCAGTGAATTTCAAACTAGATTAGGTAAGTAAAACTACTAACACAAAAACATCATGAAAAGAATTATTATAATTTGCTCGCTGCTTATCTGCGTGGCAACAACTAATGCGCAAACAATTGAAACGTTTGATAGCAACACATTCGGATGGATTGAGTCTGTTGAAAAGGATGGTAGTGCAATCATAGTAGAAGGAGTAATGAGATTGGAAGGCAAAAACGCACTCAACGATGTATGGAGTCTTAAAGCCGGAGAGTCACAAGTCTTAACATCTTGTTATGCACCTTTCGATCCACAGAAAAACTTCACATTCAAATGTGACGCTATTGCTAAGAAGATTAACGATAAGGGATACTTCGGATTAGTCTTTGACTACATGGATAACTATAACTACTCTGTATTTTACATTTTCAAAGGCGACAAAAACGCTATGGTATTATACCAAAGAGTAAAAGATGGAGAAATTATAGGAGAGAGATTGTCAGACCTCAAACTTAAGCAGAAGAAAAATGCTGAATTTGCTTTTGAATTAAGATCAGCATTTGATAGAGTCGAATTCTATTGTAATGATATGAAGGCAATGGAGGTTCGTTATAATCCAGTCATGTATTGTGGTGTTGGCTTTGCGATATTTGGACAGCAGTCTGTAGATTTTGATAACGTACAGTTCATTCAGTAGGCTTTTATTGGAATATTCACTGATTATAATTCGGCTATCAGAAGTTTATACGCTTTTGATAGCCTATTTTTATCTAATCTCGACAAATATGTCATTGTGTATGGGCTAATAAGTAAAAGCCAGCAAGAACCCCTCGCTGGCGTATGCACATTAATTGTGCTTTTGTCTTATTCTTGAGAAGGTTTCTGAACCTATACCAAATAAAGATACAACAATACTGATTCAGAGTATAAAGCTCATTCCTGGTATCATATGTTCTAAGAGCGAGCAAAGAAGACTGATAACAGAGCTTCAAAGACTAATGGAATTAAATTTCCTCATATTACAATAGTTTTAAAGGTGAAAAGGACATGGATACTTACTTTCTCCAGCCTATCTTTATTATCTAATGCTTGCAAGCGAAGGCAAAGTTACTCATAAATTTATCCACTCCAAATAATACCATTGTCATTTGACTTAATACTGACATTTTGTCAAAGGCATATTGATATTTATTATTTAAAGCACTGAAAGAGGGCTTAAAAGATTGTAAAAGATAGCATATAAGGTTGTAATTTAAAATTTAAAAATTATGAAGAATCTTTTATTGTTCTTTTGAACAAGTCTCTTCATCAACCTAAATGTGTGTTGATGATCAGGAGCAGAGAACGCCGAATGCGTGCGTGAAGTGTATGAAAGTTACACAAACGCTCTTGCTGAGGAGTGAGAAAAGAAGATGAAGAAAGACATTTCTTTCCGGTTATAGGCACCGTATTCCTATCGGTCGGCTTCCTATGGGAGCCGATTCGTTATTTATGACATCTTGTCATAGTTAAGTCATATATTTATAGAAGGTATTCCACAATCCCTTCCACATGAGTATCAACCACAGCCTGCTTTCCAGCTTTGCTATGCAGATACTCAAGATCTAATCGAGAGTCCATAAAGAAGTTCTCTGTCAATACTGCCGGACACAAGGAATGCCGGAGAATATAGAAGTTTTCTTCCCAGTCCGGATCTCCGTCTCTCGCGTAGTCGGTGCGGATTACCTGGTTCTCGAGGATTTGCTCTGCGGCTTTATAGAGGCAGTCTGCAAGTAAGTCTGACTCTGTTTGTCCTTTACATGTGTAGCAGCTCCATCCGGTCGCATCAAGCCATTTTGAACCATCACCGGCGGCGTTGAGATGAGTGCTAATAAGAATTGTATTCTCTATACCTTCAGCCCGGCAAATGGCGTTTATTCGCTTGACACGGACATTTATGGGAATATCTTCCGGTTCAGGTACGAGGATGTGGACTGTGTGGCCATGTTTTTCAAGTTCGAGAGTCAGGTCTTTTACGAGTTGTCTTGTGTAGATTGCTTCGATGAGAGTTCCATCCGGGGAGCGTTTGCCGGGGGTGTTGTGGCCGTGGGCGGGGTCTAGGAGGATGAGCATAAAAAAGGGAATTGGTGGTTAGCCGATTCCCTTTGCAAGGGTAATATATTAGTTTACAAAAAACGCATATTCAATGATGATAGTCACTATTGAGATTGCTATTTGTATTATTATATCCCTCACGGACATACCATTATCTGTATTTCTTGACGATATCTTTTTGCGAGATATATTGACTTGTAGAATGTACTGTTTGATTGGAACAAAAGACAATGCAAAAAGAAGCAATCCTATAGCAAGAAAATAGATTGGTTCTAGAGAAATCTCTCTATCAATAATTAAGAATAATAATCCAAATAATGCAGTACCTACTCCAACACCTCTAAACAACGAGAAAACAAAAACAAGAAGTAATGTAACAAATGCATAAAAATACTCTCCTAAAGTAGCTATGATTGCAGATGCTGAATTTGCTGCGCTAGGATCTATCTGAATATCGCAACTTGACAAAAGCGATATTATACAAATACAAATTAATAGAGGTCTTTTATTCATATATGTTATTTTGAATTGATATAAGTGGTAATTATATGAGCAAAGTTATAAACTTGTTAGGAATAAGAAAAATTATAAATTTGCAGAAGAATAACAACTGCGACAGTTGTTGTTATATAATTCGTAAAGCCCTGAGGATTCTTTGGATTCTCGGGGCGTTTCGGTTCCTGGTGTAGTATCGATTACGGTAGTACCAATGTAGTACCATTTCACGAACAAACCCCTCTCAGAATGCACTGAGAGGGGTTTTCTGTGGTGTCACCGGGAATCGAACCAGGGACACAAGGATTTTCAGTCCTTTGCTCTACCAACTGAGCTATGACACCATTATTGTTTAAGAACTCCCATTCTTTTCGTTTGGGATTGCAAAGGTAGGAATTATTTTTTAATCTGCAAATTTTTATGACACTTTTTCGGCTATTTTGATTATTAATTTCGTATCTTCGCATTCTTGAGGAATGTTCCTATGGGCACAAAGCGTTACATATCAGTGATTTTACCGCTCAAGTTAGAGTGGGAGCCTTGCTATTGGACCAGCGAAGACATCAATGAGGGGGAAAGGGTCAGAGTGAATTTTGCCGGGAAAGAGTACGTGGGAGTCGTTACCGGGGTCGATGTCGAACCTGAAATAGGAGAGGAAAAGATAAGAGAGATCATCTCTGTCGAAAGGGACATGAGCAAGGTGCTGCCGGAAGAGATGGAATTATGGAGGAAAGTTGCAGATTATTATCTATGTACAGCAGGTGAGGTGTTCAAGGCCGCTTATCCTTCCGGAAAGGTCAATATGGAACAGGCGCGAGCCGAGGCAAAAAGGAAGGTCTGCAGCAGGCGTGCCAAAGCCCTTGACGCAATAGTCTCTAAACTTGAAAGGCTGGAAGAAAGACTGAGGAAGAAGGAAGTTCTGGCTCTGAAGCATAAGGAAGGGACTAAGGCCAAGGAGGCTTGTCTGAAGGACATGGAAAGACTGAGAGAGGATATTGCTATCGGCATGAAGGCAAAGGAAGAGGCTGAAAGAAGGCTGAAGGCTGCAGAAGCCGGCATATCCTTGACACCGTTTGAGCGGGAGTGCGGAAGCATATCATTGTCAGATGCGCAGAAGAAGGCATATGCAGAAATACTTGAGGGCTTCAAGTCGGCAAAGCCGGTACTTCTGCATGGAGTCACAGGTTCGGGCAAGACAGAAATATATATCAATCTTGCTGATAAAACATTGCGCAAGGGACGCAATGTTCTTTATCTCGTACCGGAAATCGCCTTGAGCAGGCAACTTGAAGAAAGGCTTCGCAGGCATTTTTCAGAGCGTCTCATAACATTCCACTCTGCAGAAAGTCTTGCATCCAGGATGAACGCCGCCGGGATGGTGAGGAACAGTACAGAAGGATATGTTGTCCTGTGTACCAGATCCGGACTTTTCCTGCCCCACCATGACCTCGGTCTTGTAATAGTGGACGAAGAGCACGACCGTTCATATAAGCAGGACTCCCCTGCCCCAAGATATAACGGACGCGACACCGCACTGATACTCAACTCTTTGCACAGGGATTGCAACATAATACTAGGTTCAGCCACCCCATCTCTTGAAGAGATATACAACACTTCTGTCGGACGTCATGTTCTTGTTGAACTCAAGGAAAGATTCCATGGTTCCGAAGACTCGGAGATCCAGATAATAGACACGAAGGCCGAACGGAGAAAAAACGGTATGCACGGCAGTTTCTCCAGGAAACTGATAGACCATATCAGACAGACTCTTTCCAGGGGGCAGCAGGTTCTGATCCTCCGTTCAAGACGTGCCTGGGCCACAGCGATGCAATGTGCCGAATGCGGAGATATCGTCAAGTGTCCAAATTGCAACGTAAGTCTCAGTTACCATAAGGATAAGGGAGATATGGTATGTCACTTCTGCGGCTACAGCGGAAGGCATACGGGAATATGCGGAAAATGCGGCGGTTCTCTCGTACTCCTTGGAGCAGGCACACAGAAAATCGAGGAAGAGGCGGCGGCACTGTTTCCAGAGGCAACCATTGCGCGACTTGACAGCGACAGTCAGAACAAGACCGAAGGCACAAAGGCAATAAAAGACTTTGAGGAAGGAAAGACCGACATCCTGATCGGCACACAGATCATCACCAAAGGATTCGACTTCGAAAATCTGAGTCTGGTTGCGATTATTGCAGCAGACACACTGCTTGGCATACAGGATTTCCGAGCGGATGAAAAGGCACTTCAGTTGATGGAACAGTTTCGTGGCCGCTGCGGAAGAAGAGGGAACAAAGGTCTGCTGGTAATACAGACATCCCAGCCTGAGCATCCTATATACAGACAGATGGCGCAGAAGCATGATCTTGCTGCCTCGTCACTGCTGATTGAGAGAAAGGACTTTGACTTTCCTCCATATACGCGCATCATCGAACTGACAATAAAGGATATGTATGAAGACCGGGCAGAACGGATGTCGGTAAGACTTGCCGCGGTTCTGAACAAGCATTTCCCGCCTGCAGGAAGCGAAGGATTACTTAAGTGCCCCCCTGTTTCGGAGGCATACAGCCCTGTTGTGGACCGCATCGCCTCACAGCATATCCGGAAGATAAGGATATGTTTCAGGAAAGACAGGATGCTCACCGCGAACAAAATCCTTCTGAAGAGACTGATTGCAGCATTCGAAAAAGACAACAGATACGACGGTCATATATCAATCGACGTAGACCCGTCATAAGCGTCTGCCTACGACTATATTGATTTTGCTGTCAAGTACATCAAACCTCACAGGTACCTTTCCGATCACCTCGCCGTCGACCTCTGCCGGTTCAGCGGATGATGATGCATCAGGGACAACCGTCACAGTCCTGCATTTCGCCATGATCAGTTCAGGGACCTTATGGAAGGTACCGGTAAACAGTCTTGGAACTTCCCGTGCTATACGCATAAGCGGCAAATCCGGAATGACGGTAACATCCAACAATCCGTCGTCCAGAACAGCATTCGGGGTCTGTCTCATGCCTCCACCGGAATATTTTCCCACGCCGAAGGCCATGGAAAGATATGCTCCGTCAAAAATTGTCTTACCGTCACATGTGACTTTCGCCAGAGCCGGCTTCCGGTTTCTTATGGCATGTATCAGAGATGTCAAATACAGGATCTTGCCTCTCTTGCCTTGAGTCTTTGCGGCGTTGACCCTCTCACAGACTCTTGCGTCTATTCCTATTCCGGCGATATTGGCCATGTATGAAACTGATATCGGATTTCCCTGTTCGTCCATGACACTTGTCCTGACCACATCCTGACTGGAGATTTCCGGATCAGCAAGAAGATCTACCGCCTTTTCAATATTCCTGGGGACACCGGTGGATCTGATCCAGTCATTACCGGAACCCAATGGAATGACTCCGAGAGTAAAATGAGAAAAATCGATATCGGAGGATGTTTCTGAAGACCAGTCGATATACGAGGCAATACCGTTAAGAACATCATGGACCGTACCGTCACCACCTACAGCGACAAATTTCCTGTAACCGGCTACACAGGCGTCAAATGTTATTTCCATGGCATTGCCGCTTCTTCCGGTGCGGTTGCCATGGTACGTCACACCTCTGGCTTTGAGTCTCGTCTCTGCCTCCGTCCAAAGTCGGGATGCTGTTTTTGAAGCGGCGTAGACATTGACTACAGTGAACCATATTCTGCTTTTGTCTGTAACATCCATGATATTCAACAGATTTTGAAAGGCACGGCATTGAATGCCGGCAAATTTTGCCTACAAAAGTAACAAATAAAGCAATCGAATGAAATTTTTTTGTAATTTTGCGAGGATTATGTCCTTAATAAAACGCATATGGGAAAAGTAATAGCAATAGCCAATCAGAAAGGCGGTGTAGGAAAGACGACCACCGCCATCAATCTGGCAGCGTCATTGGCCGTTCTGGAGAAGAAGGTACTCATCATTGATGCTGATCCTCAGGCGAATACGACATCTGGTCTCAACTTCTCACCGGAAGATGACCAGAAGAGGACATTGTACGAAGTCATGATCGGTCGTCTGGACATCTCTGACGCACTTATTCAGACGGAAATCGCCAACATGCATATGATTCCGTCCCATATCAATCTTGTAGGTGCAGAACTTGAACTGGTAGAGGCACCGGACAGGGAATCGGCTCTGAAGAATGCATTGGCTCCGATCAGGAACAATTACGACTACATCATTATCGACTGCTCTCCGTCTTTGGGTCTTATAACCATCAACTCTCTGACTGCAGCCGACTCCGTAATGATTCCAGTACAGCCGGAATTCTTTGCTCTTGAGGGACTTGGAAAACTCCTGACCACGATCAGACTTGTTCAGGCCGGTCCGAACAGGGATCTTACCATCGAGGGATTTGTCGTGACCATGTTTGACGGCAGGACCAAAGTTCACAATCAGGTTCTTGGCGAACTGAGGGAGCATTTTGGAGACATGGTATTCAACACCATCATCCAGCGAAACATCCGACTGAGCGAAGCACCTTCGCACGGAAAGCCGATCATTCTTTATGATGTGATCTGCAACGGAACCGCAAACTATCTCAATCTTGCAAAAGAAGTATTGGAAAAGAACTGTTAACAGAAATGAGCAAACAGCAGAGAGGATTAGGAAAGGGTCTGAGTGCCCTGCTCGGAGGTGACACCGATCTCAGCACCATCCGCAAGCCTGTAGATTATGTAAACAAGGAAGTTGTGACTGACGATAAGCCGGAGAAGGCATCGGCAGATATTCTCCGTATTCCTGTCGACATGATCGAGCCGAACCCCTATCAGCCTCGAATGAACTTCAATCAGGAGGCTTTGGATGAACTTGCGGATTCAATCAGGACTCTGGGACTCATACAGCCTATAACTGTCAGAAAGACCGTTTCCGGAAGATACCAGATAATCAGTGGTGAGCGCCGTTTCAGGGCGAGCAGGCTCACCGGCATGGAGATGATTCCGGCATATATCCGCGACACCAACGACCAGGGTATGCTGGAAATGGCAATAGTCGAGAATATCCAGAGAGAGAATCTGGACCCTATCGAAGTTGCCATGAGTTATCAGAGACTTATCGAGGAATGTAACCTGACTCAGGAACAGATGGCCTTCAGAGTAGGAAAGAAAAGAGCATCTGTTACCAATTACCTCAGGCTCCTTAAACTGCCGGCAAAGATACAGCATGACCTCAAGGCAGGCATACTGAGCGTAGGCCATGCCAAGGTTCTTCTCGGTGTGGACGATCCTGCTCTGCAGGAGGCGCTTTGCGACTTTGTAATAAGGGAAGACCTGTCGGTGAGACAACTTGAAGACAGACTCAGAAAACTCACTGAAGAGAGAAAGCCTGCCGCGTCCAGGCAGCAGGACCTTCCTGACGAGTATTTCCGTGTTCTGGAGATCGTAGGAAAATATTTCGAAAACAGCATAAGTGTAAAACGCACGAACAGCGGAAAGGGATCGATGACGATACATTTCAGTTCTGATGAAGAGGTGCAGAAGTTTCTCAAGGCTCTTGAAGAATCCAAATTCTAATCCTCTCCGCCGCCATATGACTAAAGCAGTTACAAAATATATCATAGCAGTGGCCTTCTGCCTGATCTTCTTTGCACAACGCAGTGATGCACAGTTCAAGGAAGGGGCTTTCACACAGAATTACAACGAGGCCACAGATTCAACTTCAAGGACAGACACAGTGGCCAAGATGTTCTCCTTTAAGGAATTCTTCGGAGGACTCGCCCATAAGAACACCATCAAGGCAGGAACCATGACAGCAGGTTCCACTATCTTCATAGGTGCATCCCAGATATACAACAAGGACTATTGGAAACTCCCCATCGTATACGGAGGTATCGGAGCACTTGCAGGTACCGGAGGATATTATCTGCACAAGTACAGCAAGACTCAGAAGGCCTACGACAGTTTCATGGCAAAAAAGACCGCCTTCGAGACTGCCAACGGATATGAATACCCGTTTACAGCACCTGTCGTCGACACAAAGTCAAAGACTACCGGTACATGGCTTATGGTCGGAGCCGGCCTGGTGTATTGGGGTACGCTTCTGGACGGCGTGATCTGTTATCAGAGTGAAAAGAACCCTGACCCTGGCAGAGCGACCCTGTATTCACTGCTGCTCCCCGGTCTGGGACAGATATATAATGGAGAACTTTTCAAGGTTCCCATCTACTGGGGATGCCTTCTCGGATCAGTACATTTCCTCACCACATACAATACAAATTATGTAAGATTCAAGAGAATACATAATGAGGCAACCAACCCTGACCCTACCATATCAAGCGAGGTGCCGATTTCCGGAGAAACCGCAAAATGGTACAGGGACGTATATAGACGATACAGGGATTATTCCATAGTTGCTACCGTGGCTTTCTACGTACTGCAGGTCATTGACGCCAACGTATTCGCCTACATGCATGATTTCCAAGTGGATGATGACATAACCATGAATATAGAACCTGCTGTCATTCCGCCGAACAACGCCTATGCGATGCATGGCTACACCGGTTTTAACGGTCAGAATGCACTGGGACTCAGGCTGGGAATAACTTTTTAAGATTTGAAGACACAGAACATGAAAATATACAGAATCATTGCAGTCGCATCAGCGGCTGCTTTTATTGCTCTTTCATCAATAGCGCAGGCGAATGCCGCAGAAAGGAAGGACTCGGGGAAAAAGGTCAGGCTGAAGACGGAAAATGCACTTCTGAAAGCGGAACTCGACTCGCTGAAGGCTGAAATACTCAAATATCAGGAGGAACTTCGCAGAACAGACAGCATTGCCAATGAACTCCTGAACTATTACGAGGGTGGGCAGGAAGATACGGAAACCGCAGAAATCATATATACCGCAGAAGTGTCTGACAGCCTTCTGAACATCTGGTATGCCCAGAAACTCGTATCGGAAGAATCTCTTGACATGGAAGGGATGGACACGTTGTCATTCTCGTCCGACGTACCCGATTCCGTTTATATACAGAGGATAAACCAGATGAACTCATTCATCACCCTCCCATACAACGACATCGTAAAGAACTACATCATCAGATATTCAGAAAAGATGCCCGCAACGATGGGAAAGATTCTCGGACTGTCCGAATATTACATGCCTATCTTCCAGGAGACCTTTGACAGATATGGCCTGCCTGAAGAACTGAAGGCAATGGCTGTGATCGAATCTGCACTCAACCCACTTGCCGTCTCACGGGCAGGTGCCAAAGGAATGTGGCAGTTCATGTATCAGACAGCAAAAATGTACGGACTTCATATAGATTCGTTCGTAGATGAAAGGCTCGATCCTGTAAAGTCAGCAGACGCTGCAGCAAGATATCTGCAGGATGCCTACGAGATATTCGGAGACTGGAATCTCGCCATTGCATCCTACAACTGCGGAGCAGGAAATGTAAACAAGGCCATCAGAAGAAGCGGAAGCAGGAAATTCTGGGACCTGTGGCCGTTCCTTCCAAGGGAGACAAGAGGATACGGACCGGCATTTGTGGGAGCATTGTATACCTTGAAATTCCACAAAGAGCACGGCATCAAGCCGGAAACGATACAGATGCCTCCTGTTGTGGACACATTCCACATAAACAAGATGCTTCACCTCAAGCAGGTAAGCGAACTGACAGGAGCGCCTCTCGAAGAACTGAAGAACCTCAATCCTCAGTACAAGCATGAGATAATACCCGGCAACGAACGCGAATACATTCTCCGCATTCCTTACACATATTCAGGGGCATTCATCGACTGTGAGGATTCGCTTTATACCCATAAGGCAGACATATACTTCAATCCGACCACAATCAAGAAGATCAAGGACGGCGGTGACGGGGAAAGGATCGTATACAGGGTAAAGAACGGTGACTATCTTGGCCGTATCGCCACGAAGTACAGGGTAAGCGTGAATCAGATCAAGAGATGGAACAATCTCAAGAGCAACAACATCCGCGTAGGTCAGAGACTTATAATCTACCGCGGTGGCAAAGCGCCAGCCGCAAGTTCACAGAAACCTGCCGCCGGCACTCAGAGCACATCTGAAGCAAATCCGGCAGCGAAATCTTCTGCACCGAAGGCTCCGATACAGACATCTTCTGACGGTGAATACACAATATATACCGTAAAGAGCGGCGATTCATTCTACAGCATAGCAAAGAATTACCCTGGGGTAAGTGCACAGAACATCATGGATTTCAACGGAATAGACAGTTCAAAAATCCGTCCTGGAATGAAGATAAAGATTCCTTCAAAAATGTAGGGACAACTGGATCTTCAACTCCAACTTGTCGTCCTTTGCACCCGGACTCATTAATATATATGAAACATAGGATGCCCTGAAACATAGATTTCCGGATTTGTGGAAACGCCATGTGAGATAGCCGGATGTCCACACTCCCCTTCCGTAAAATGCCGGCACATTGAAGTTTCCCGGTGCATCCCGTTCATATACATATATCCTGTCATCCCATTCATCGACAAAGAATATTCCCTGGCGTAGATATGCCTTGAATGCCTTGCCTATGGAATATGATCCTTCAAGATATGCCAGGTAGCCCCAATCCCTGCTGTTGAGTATATTCAGACGTGAGTTTATTGTCCATGGCTCAAGGTCCAGAGCAAGATCCAACCTGGCATCGGTCCTGCAACGGCATCCCCAGGTCCTGATACGCTCGTTCAGTCTCACATGAGAATCAAGCATATCGCATATCTTCCACTTCCATGTTGCCTGAAATTTACATTGAATGGCCTTGGTCTGAGTCAATGATTTTCCAGAAGGATGATACAGAAGGTCTGCAGAGAATACTGCATGATGGTTTCTGCAGGTCAATTCTCCTGACAGCGAGGTACCATACTCATCGGAAAGAGGAAGATATCTGATCTGGGAGGCCATGCACACATTCTCTCCCACATCCGCCTCCAGACCTGTCAGAAAACAGGTCTTGGCCGCTATCCAATCGTACAGAACCTCACCGAAGAGATTGACGCCTGAAAGACAAAAGGCAAAATCGGAGGAAGTTTTCATTACAGGTATTCTGAAATCTGCGGAAACGACATCTGAAAATGAGGCGACATGTGTGAGTCCGGCATGTCCGCAATCGAAATACCTCGTGAGATTGACAGCAGGCTGCAGATTGAATGACCATCCGGGATGACCTGTTTTCTTCAGGTCAGGCGAATGAAGCATGAACGAAACCTTCCATCGGCCTGAAGCGATATCACCTGCAAGCCCTGTATATGCAGTGCTCCCCTTGAATGAAAAAGTGGGAGACAGACCTGAGGACCTTTTCATGAAATATGAAGGAGAAGAAAGAGATGAGAATGTCGCGGTGTTCCACAGGCAGAGTCCCTGTCCGAAACGGGCATTGAAATCTCCCGCGATGAGGGTTCCCGAGCGATGACGCCAGAGTAGATTTGCAGAATACAAAGAAGGCCAGAAGTTCTGCGCATCATATTCTCTTGAGCATGAAAAGGATAAGGATATGGCATCTATCGATAATCTTCCACGCATTGCATATTCCCACCTGCCGGATCTTTCCTTGTCATGTTTGAATGCAGATCGTGCAGAACACTCTCCCTTCAGTCCTCGTGCAGAAGGAGGCAAAGCACCTGCATCATGGGTCGCCAAGGAAAGAAAGGCCCTAAGACACTCCACGCAGTTGGAAGAAAAGCCATCCACCAAAGACAGTTCAGTAAATGACATGACAGGACCGTGTCTCAGGATATAATCCTGCAGGGATGCTATCTGGAAGGAGGTAAACAACCCGCTTGAAAGGAGTTCATCTCGTCCGGAACGGTTGATTTCAATAGGGTCGTGAAGTATCTGCACCAAGCGGTCCCACTCCTGCTGGTCAACATCTTCAACTCTTGCCGCTCCTGTCACCCTCAAGATGATTTCCTCTTCATTTTCCGCCAGTGCCGACAATGACAGGATGGTCATAGCCAATGCCGACAATACTGATTTCAGCCCCATACCTCCACAACTTTTCGTCAAAAATATGGGAGAGTATAAAAACTTTTGTTGTTTTTGAGAAAAACAACGCAACTAATTTCTTTTTTTTATGTTTTTGGCTAAATTTGTGGGATGTTATAAACGTTTTCTCATGAAAAAGATAACACTGAAAGACAAGACATTCAGGATTTCCATTCCGTACGAAAGGATTTCAGAGGCTATTGACAACATGGCAGAGAAGATCAACTCCGACTTCAAGGGATGCGAAGACGTTCCGATTCTGCTCTGCGTACTCAACGGTTCCATCATGTTCATGGCAGAACTCATGAAGAGACTCGACTTCAACTGCCAGATCGTATCGACAAAACTCACATCATACGACGGAACCAGTTCTACAGGAAAAGTCAAACAGGCACTTGGACTTACAGCAGACATAACAGGAAGAAGAGTGATTATCGTCGAAGACATTGTAGACACCGGCAATACTATTGTAGAACTCAAAAAGATTCTTGCAGAGGCTGGCGCAACCGAATCATATGTATGTACTCTTCTGATGAAGCCGGAGTCATATACAAAAGACATCAGGATTGACTATGTCGCGATTGAGATTCCTAATGACTTCATCGTCGGATTCGGCCTGGACTACGACGAACTTGGACGCAACTTCAAGGACATATATGTTTTGGACAATTAATGCAGATAAGGCAAAATCATGAAATATTATATCTTATTCGGCCCTCCAGGTGCAGGTAAAGGCACCCAGGCCACAGCAATGGTTGAGAAATACAACCTGCACCACATATCCACAGGAGCGCTTCTGCGCAAGGAAATAGCAGCAGGAACAGAACTCGGAATGCTTGCCAAAGGACTTATCGAGAACGGCAATCTTGTTCCTGACGAAGTCGTTGAGGGCATGATTGAAAATGAATTCAAGAGTGTGAAGGATGTTGCAGGATTCCTGCTGGACGGATTTCCACGTACGCTTCCTCAAGCGGAAGCGCTTGACAGAATCCTTGAAAAGAACGGTGAGGAAGTTACCGCCACCGTATCGATCATGATTCCGGATGAAATGGTCATGGAACGCATCAAGGGTCGCGCGCTTAAGGAAGGTCGTGCAGATGATGCCAGCGAGGATATCATCAACAACAGAATAGCAACCTATCATGCTCAGACCGAGCCGCTTATAGAATACTACAACAAGGCCGGAAAATACCATGAGGCTGACGGAGTAGGCACTATCGAAGAAATACGCGGACGCATATTCTCAATCATGGACAGATTCTGATGGGAACTGCCCGAAAGATATTCAAGACAATAAGCAAGACTGTCACCTGTATCATCCTACTGGCATTATTTGCCGTAGCATCTACAAGTCTCAGTCCTGTTTATCGTTTTAGGAGTCCTGATCCCTTTGCCGGTCCCGACATATACAACCCCTATCGAAGTCTCGACACTGCATATTGCTGGAAAAGGGCAAACTTCCACACGCACACCCGCGTCAAAGGCATAATGAACGAATGTGAATACTGGCCTGCCGACGTATACAACGCTCTAGAGAGATTCGGTTATGACATAGTAACCTTCTCCAATCACAATGAACTCACCGTACATCCATTCGATACGTCACTTCAAGTGGATGTCTATGAGCATGGATACAATCTTTTCAAATATCACAAACTTGTATTCGGATGTGACAGAGTCAGGCATTTCGACCATCTTCTGCCTGTCTTTGCATTTCAGAGGCAGTTTCAGATAGACTATCTGAGCGCTGGTGCAGACATCATCCAGATCAACCACCCCCTCCGGACAGGCGGAACATCACAAAGAATGATGGAAAGACTTTCCGGATATCGTCTGATTGAACTGGACAGTGGAAGAAGCACAGAGAACCAGTATTGGGACTGGGCATTAAGTGCAGGACATTACAGCATGGGAGTGGCAAACGACGACCTGCACTACCCTGACAGATCCGGCAGGATTGCAGTACGCTGCAACTTCCTTTGCTGTCCTTCCGCTACTTACAAGGACATAAGTACAGTTCTGAAAGAAGGGTGTTTCTACTCCATGAGGGTTCCGGATTATGGAAAAGGTGACTGGAATGTAAAATATGAGAAGAACCGTCATCTTCCTTATATACAGGATATAGGACTAAAGGACGAGAGCATCTGCATCTCGCTGTCGGAAATGGCGGACAGCATAAAGGTCACAGGGCAACATCACAGCACGCTTCACGCCGGATACGGCACAGACCGACTGGAGTACCGTATGAAGGACAGCGACAGTTATGCCCGCATCACCGCATGGTTCCCTGAAGGAGAAGTCATATATACCAATCCTTTTGCAAGATATGATTCGTCCGTTTCCGAAAGTCCATACGACGGCACGCCGCAGCAGATTGCTGTAATATATACAATACTTTTCAACCTGCTCGCACTTGCCATAGCCACAGGATGCCTGTACATCATATATAAAATTATCAGGTCATGAAGATTCTCAACAGACAGATGAAACTCTCCACCGCCTGCGCGGTAATGAGCATATTTACTCTTGCAGCATACCACAAACCGTTCTTCTCTCTCGTGGTGAACAGCACGGAAGGCGGTCTGAACGGATTCCTGATAACAGCAGGACTCGCAGTCATCATGCTTGCACTCAACTATTTCTTCTACTATCTGGTGATGAGGACATGCAGGATGGTGGGAAAATGCCTGCTCGCCCTGATGTTCGTAATAGACGCCGGTACCCTATACTTCATAAACACGTATGAAGTACTGATTACCGACAAGATGATGGGCAATGTATTCAACACCCAGTTCTCGGAAGCGGCAGGATTCTTTTCAGGAGCATTTGTGATGTATGTGGTATTTCTTGGAATCTTGCCTGCGGCATGGCTGATTCTGCAGAAGATCGAATACGGCTCATGGAAAAGGTTCGGGGCAAATATCGGCATATCTCTCGGCATTGTCATAGCGATAGCGTTCGCCCATATGCAGAACTGGCCATGGATCGACCGCAATTCCACCAAACTGGGAAGTCTGCTGATGCCATGGTCATATACCGTCAACACTGTACGGTTCTACAATGGAGAGAAGAAGAGAAATCAGAAGGAAATACCGCTTCCTGACGCCACTATAGGCAATCAGAGCAAGGATGTCTGTATTCTGATCATAGGAGAATCTGCAAGACAGAAGAATTTCTCGTTGTACGGATATGAGAAGGAAACGAATCCTTTGATGGCGAAAGACAGCGTCACAGCATTGGTCGCAGATGCAGCCGCAACATATACGACAGCAGGAGTGAAGGCGTTGCTCTCACATCAGCCTGGAGGAAAACTTTATGAGATCTTGCCCAATTACCTCGACAGAACAGGAGTGGATGTGACATGGAGGACCAGTAACTGGGGTGAACCTCCTGTACATATAGAAAAATACTACAAGGCAGGAAAACTCAAGGAGATGTATCCTGAGGCCGACGGAAGATATGACGGAATACTTCTGACTGGACTCAAGGAAGTGATAGAATCTTCCGGGAAGGACAAGGTACTGATAATACTGCACACCGGAACAAGCCACGGTCCGACATACAACAAGAAGTATCCTGAGGAATTCGAGGTATTCACTCCCGTATGCAACACAGTGGAAATGTCAAAGGCTGATCCTGAAGAACTTATGAATGCCTACGACAATACGATAATATATACGGACTATCTCGTTCATTCGGCAATCGAGATTCTTCGTTCAATCCCGGAAAGAAGAGGATGCGTTCTGTTTGTATCCGACCACGGCGAATCTCTCGGAGAAAACAACCTTTATATGCATGGAGTGCCTATGTCCATGGCACCAAAGGAGCAGATCGAGATTCCTTTCATCGTATGGACCTCCGACAGGACACCTGTCAAGAATCTTGATAAGGTGGGACATTACCATGTGTTCCATAGTGTGATCGACTTCCTTGGCGTGGAAAGTCCCGTATTCAACGAAGAACTGAACATATTCGAATAATGCTGTTCATTGTCAATCCGATTTCAGGTCGCAGGCGCAAAAGCCGCATAATCGCCCATCTTCAGAAGAAGGGTTTCAAGGTCGTATGTACCGGATATGCCGGGCATGCGGAAGAACTTGCACGTAACGCTCAAGAGCGAATAATAGTAGCAGTCGGTGGAGACGGCACTGTCAACGAAGTGGCAAGAGGCATTGCAGGCTCAGACAAGACCCTCGGTATCATTCCTTGCGGCAGTGGTGACGGACTTGCCCTGCATCTGGGTATCAGCAGATACTACAAGAGGGCGTTGAATGCAATACTTGCAGGAAAGACACAGATGATAGATACCGCCACTATAAACGGACGGGCGTTCTTTTCTGTATGCGGAATTGGCTTCGATGCAGTTGTAAGCGAGAAATTCGCGAAGTCCGGCAGACGTGGACTTCTGAACTACATCGAGCAGGGACTTAAGACGTGGAAAGAGTACGTTCCTGAGAAATATACCATCAATATTGACGGGAAAGAATGGAAAAATGATGCGGCCCTGATCACCGTAGGAAATTCCAGCCAATGGGGTAACAACGCCCGCATCGCCCCTCTCGCCGACATAAGCGACGGGCTACTTGATATCACCATAGTCGACATGGTCGGAACGATTGAACTCCCTGCCCTGGCCTATCTTCTGATGACCGGCCGCCTTGACCGTAACCAGAGAGTCCACTGCCATCGCGGCAAAAGCATAACCATCCGAAGAGAGGTTTCCGGTCCAGCACACGCAGACGGAGACTGGTTCAATGCAGGCACTACGCTTGAGATAAAGATACATGAGAAATCACTTAAGGTCATAATTCCTTAAAAAGCACTATCTTTGCAGGATCATTTGTAATAAGACACTTATGGCAGACAGCAATTTCATAGATTATGTAAAGATCTATTGCCGTTCAGGCAACGGAGGTCCGGGTTCCACCCATATGAGAAGAGAAAAATACGTACCTAAGGGTGGTCCTGACGGTGGTGACGGCGGAAGGGGTGGTCATATCATCCTCAGAGCAAATCCGCAGTTCTGGACCCTGATCCACCTTAAATACCGCAAGCACATAATGGCTGAGCATGGTGCGTCGGGAAGCGGACAACTCCAGACAGGAAAGAACGGTGAGGACATATACCTTGATGTTCCTCTCGGTACAGTGGCGAAGGATGCGGAAAGCGGTGAAATTCTGTTTGAGATGGTCGAACCTTACGAAGAAAGGATTCTTGTAAAAGGAGGTCGTGGAGGTCTTGGAAACAACAATTTCAAGACTGCCACCAATCAGACTCCACGCTATTCCCAGCCGGGAGAACCTTGCGAGGAAGGATGGTTCATACTCGAACTCAAACTACTTGCGGATGTCGGTCTGGTCGGTTTTCCTAATGCAGGAAAGTCCACACTCCTGTCCACTGTATCCGCTGCAAAACCTAAGATTGCAGACTACCCTTTCACCACTCTTGAACCTAATCTCGGAATTGTAAGTTATTATGACGACAAGTCATTCGTGATGGCGGATATACCGGGAATCATCGAAGGAGCGCATGAAGGCAAAGGCATAGGAATGAGATTCCTCAGACATATCGAGAGGAACTCCATTCTGCTTTTCATGGTCGCCGCAGATCAGGATGATGTCAGAGAGGGTTACGAAGTGCTTCTGAACGAACTTAAGGAATACAATCCTGAACTTCTCGTTAAGGACAGGGTGCTTGCTGTCACGAAATCCGACATGCTCGATGAGCAACTCAAGGAGGAGATTGCCGAAACACTTCCGGAGGACATACCTCATGTATTCATATCGTCGTTCACACAGGAAGGCATAAAGGAACTGAAGGACCTGCTCTGGACTGCCCTTCAGAAAGAAGTTGTGGTGGAAGAGCCGGCGACAGTCCTTTTCCCGGGAGATGACAACGAAATAGTACTATAGATATGTTCTGGCAGGAGGTTCATCAGTTAGACCAGCAACTCACCTTGACAATAAACGGCTGGTACTCATCATTCACAGACCCGATCTGGGCATTCTTCTCGGACAAGATAGTCTGGATTCCGATGTATGCTGCGATAGTGGCTCTGCTGATCTGGAAACTTGGCTGGAAAAAGGGACTGATCGTAATAGCGGCGGCAGGACTCACATTCGGTTTCTGCGACCAGTTTTCAAATATCGTGAAACATGCAGTAGCACGCATAAGACCGGTAAATGACGAATTCATGCTGGCAAGCGGACTGCATGTGCTGGAAAGAGGAGGTGGCTACAGTTTCTTTTCCGCCCATGCCGCCAACGCATTCGGCCTGGCATGCAGCACATTCTACGGTCTGCGGTCAGGATCAGACACGAAACCGTCATGGCTGAAGTACTATGGAGGATGGATGTTCTTCTGGGCATTCATGGTAGCCGTCAGCAGGATATTCGTGGGAAAGCACTATCTGGGAGACGTAATCGTCGGTTCTGTGACAGGATGTCTGGCCGGCATCGCCTTCGGATACCTGGGAGCATGTCTGATAAGACGTCTCACCAAGAGTTCGGAAGCGGATGCCTGACTATGTCCGTCAGGCAAATCTGTCAGCAAAATATGACATATTGTCAGTCTAATCGAGGTGGCAGATAATTTGTTATCACCTTTCCAGGTTAGTAGATAATAACAGAAATAAATTATGTTGATCACTTTGACTATCGCTATTGTGATAGCGCTTCTGTTCGGCAAAATTACAATAAAGGAGATTAAGAATTATGTCAGAAAGCACACAGAAAAAAGCATCTCTGAAGAAGGAGGCAAAGAAGGAAAAGAAGGAAAATATGGAGAAGATGGAGGAGATGGAAAAGAAGATAACAGCATTGGAGGAGACAGTTGCCAAGGATAAGGATGATTATCTCAGGCTCATGGCCGAGTTCGACAATTACAGAAGAAGGACGTCACAGGAGAAACTTGAACTTGTAAGCATGGCATCCACAGATACCATCAAGGGACTCCTCCCTATTCTGGACGATTGCGAAAGGGCATTGAAAGTGCTTCTCGAATCGAATGACAGCGATGCAGCCAAAGAAGGTACCGAGTTGATATACAGCAAATTGATGGGATACCTCAAGAGTAAGGGACTCGCAGTGATTGAGGCTATGAATCAGGATTTCGACACAGACCTTCATGAGGCAGTAGCCCAGTTCCCTGTCGAGGACGAAGATAAGAAGGGAAAGATATTTGACGTCGTACAGACCGGATATACGCTCAACGGAAAAGTCATACGCTTTGCAAAAGTCGTTGTAGGAATCTGATGGATTCCGTCTGTATCGCAAATATATCAGCAATTTGATTATTTATGGCTAACAAGAGAGACTATTACGAAGTGCTCGGTGTCGCAAAAGGCGCATCAGCAGACGAAATAAAGAAGGCATATAGAAAACTTGCCGTCAAATACCACCCTGACAAGAACCCCGGCAACAAAGAGGCTGAGGAGAAGTTCAAGGAGGCTGCTGAAGCATATTCCATACTGAGTGATGCCGACAAAAGAGCCAAATATGACCAGTTCGGTCATGCAGGTGTAGACGGTGCCGCACCTGACTTCAGCGGAGGATTCGGCGACCTGAACGACATACTGAACGACCTGTTCGGAGGAGGATTCGGAGGTTTTGGCGGAGGATTCGGCGGATTCAGCGGTTTCGGTGGAGGAAGATCCGGACAACGTCAGCAGCAAAGAGTATATAGAGGCAGGGACATCAGAGTCCGCGTAAAACTCACACTGGAGGAGATAGCGAAGGGAGTCGAAAAGGAAATCAGCATAGAGAAAAGTGTTCCTTGCCATGACTGCGGCGGAAGAGGGGCGAAAAACAGTTCTGACATCAAGACATGTCCGGCATGTAACGGCTCAGGTCAGGTCCAGAGAGTAGTAAACAGCATATTCGGACAGACTGTGACATATTCCACATGTCAGCAGTGCGGTGGAGAAGGAAAGATCATCAGCAATCCTTGCCGCACATGCGGAGGCTCAGGTCTGGTGCGCAAACGTGAAACCATCAAGGTCAAGATTCCGGCAGGAGTCGAAGCCGGCATGCAACTCACCATCCAGGGAGAGGGTCACGCAGCAAAAAACAATGGAATAAATGGAGACCTTCTTGTTGTAATTGAAGAGCAGGAGCATCCTAATCTCAAGAGAGAAGGCAACAATCTGTATTGCACCAAGGTGATATCAATGCCTGATGCTATACTCGGAGCGGAAGTTGAAATCCCATGTCTGGATGGAGCATATAAGGTCAAGGTAGATGCCGGAACCCAGTCCGGAACAGTAGTACGCCTGCGTGGAAAAGGTCTTCCAACAGTGAACGGATACGGCGGCACAGGTGATCTGTACGTCAAGTTTGCGGTCTGGATCCCTAAGAAATTGAACAAGGACGAAAAGGAAATCATAGAATCGCTCAGAAAGAAGGAAGGATTCAAACCAAATCCGACAAAGGAAGACAAGAGTTTCTTTGACAAACTCAAAGACTTGTTCTGATAACATATAAATATAAAAGCGAAGTGACTGTTACTTAAACACCAGCGTAAACACTGTCCCTTTCTCGTCACTCCTGGTCAGTTTCAGCGAACCATTGTGAAGTCTCATGATCTGACGAGAAAGGCTGAGTCCAATGCCTGTGCCTTCCTGTTTGGTCGTATAGAACGGAACGAAAATCTCCTCCTGGCTTTCCTTGCTGATCGGATGGCCGTCGTTGATGATATTGATGATGATATGCTCCGAGAGATTGATTTCGGCTGTAATTTCGATATTCTTCGCTTCTGCCTGGACTGCGTTCTTCACCAGATTGATGAGGATCTGCGTGATCTGACCCTCATCGGCATATAACAGAACATCTTCAGACTTCTCGACGTATGTGCATACTGCTCCGGATACCACAGCCTGCTCGCGAGTCAGGTTGATTACTCTCTCGGCAAGTTCCCTGAAGTAGAACGCCTTCTTGGACGGCGTAGATATACGCGTGAGATTGCGATATGTGTCCACGAACTTGATAAGTCCTCTCGATGACTGTGAAATAGTGCTGAGACCATTCCTGACCTCTCCATCCACATTGTCAAACTTAAGAAGAGTCTCGCTGAGCGAAGCGATAGGAGTAACCGTATTCATGATCTCATGAGTCAGCACCCTGATCAACTTAGACCAAGACTCCTGCTCATTCTCTGCAATCTCATTACTGATATCGTTGAACGCAATGACAAGAACGTGTTCCTTTCCAATGGTAGCAGCCGAAGCCGTAAGAGCAATGGTCATCTTTCCGGACTCGTTGTAGTAACTAGTTCTCTCTTCGACGCCGTCAGTAATTGACTGGAATATCTCATAGAGGGAATCGCTCACACTTCTAATCTGACGGATATGACCGAATGTCGCCACGCCTAAGAGAGCCAGTGCGGTATTGTTGCAATAGTTTACACGACCACTGTCCTCGACGACAACGACACCTGTCTTGACGTGATCGAGCATCAGACCGAAATACTTCTCCTGTTCTATGATCTCGTGTCTTTCCTTGTCGAAGATTCCGCGAAGACGGTTCAGGGTCTTGTTGAATCTGCGCCCGATCAGTCTTCTCTCATCAAACCTGAAATTCAACTCCTTGTCTTCCAATGCATCAAGCATATATGCCACCTTCTTACGCATCTTTCTTGATGTGTGCAAAGTAGCAATAACGGCAGACACGATGGCTGTCGCTAATACGATTGATATGATTTGAATTGATGTCATTCCGAACTTGACGAGGAATCTAGATTCCGTATTTCTTCAGTTTAGCGTATAGCGTAGGGCGGCTGATTTCCAGCGACTTTGCTACCATAGACAGATTACCTCCAAACCGAGCCATCGCAGCACGGATGGCCTTCTCTTCAGTCTCCTCCAATGTGTCTGTGCTTGATACATCGATAGAACCTGATGCTCTGGATGCAACAATCTCTATGTCAGCAGCGGTAAGAAGTTCATTTTCAGAAAGAATGACAGCCTTCTCAATGCAGTTGGAAAGTTCGCGAATATTACCGCTCCACGAATGTCCCTTCAAGACTTCTGCAGTATCAGCGGAAATTCCCTTGACGTTTCTTCTGTATTTCTCAGCAAACTTATTCACGAACATCTCCGCCAAAGGAAGGATCTCGTCAGTCCTTTCCCTAAGTGCAGGAAGATGAAGTTCAAACGTATTGATTCTATAGTAAAGATCCTGGCGGAACTCGCCATTAGCGACCATCTGGTTTAAGTCCTTGTTAGTAGCACAGATAAGCCTGATGTCTACCGGTATGGACTTGTCGTCGCCGACTCTTGTGATGCAGCGGTTCTGAAGAGCGCGCAGTAACTTCGCCTGAAGATGCGGAGGAATGTTTCCTATCTCGTCAAGGAAGAGTGTGCCTCCGTTTGCCTGTTCAAACTTGCCGACATGATCCGTATGTGCGTCTGTAAATGCACCTTTCACATGGCCGAAGAGTTCGCTCTCAAACAGAGTCTCTGTGATTGCTCCCGCATCTACGCACACCATCGGTCTGAGAGACCTGTCCGACATACTGTGGATCTCACCAGCCAGCACGTCCTTTCCGGTACCGTTCTCACCGGTGATCAGCACAGTCGCATCTGTAACGGATATCTTCTCGACAGTCTGCCTTATACCGCTCATCGCCGGCCCTTTGCCCCAGAACATCTTCATTGATGAAGGAGCGACCGCAGCCTTTTCCTTCTTGCCAGTACGGTCGTATGCCGCCTTCAGCGTTTCAACCAACTTGTCGTTATCCCAAGGCTTCACGATGAAGTCGAATGCTCCTCGCTTCATGCCCTCTACCGCCAGTTGGATGTCAGCGTATGCGGTAAATAGCACAACCTCAGTCTCAGGAGTGCGCTTCTTGATCTCCGAGAGCCAATATAAGCCCTCGTTTCCAGTATTGATATCGGTGTGGAAATTCATATCAAGCAGCACGACATCCGGACGGAAGTCGGCCATCTTGGTCACCAGTTCCTTAGGCGAAGGAATCAGCTCCACCTGCGAGAAATGCAGCGGCAGCAGCACCTTCAGTGCCGCCCTGATTCCGCTGTTGTCATCCACAACCAGTATTTTCGCTTTGCTTTTTGCCATAGATTATTCTCCATTGCTTATCTTCCAGAGAGCCATCGGGTGTTCCTTGATTCTTTCAATGATTTCACCATCATCAAATAGAAGTTCCGGCTTGTATTCACCTTGATTAAACGAATCAATAAATTTCTTCTCCGCGTCTCCTAAGATGAGGAGTGTTGTTAAGAAGGAGATAACGTTTGATTTAGCCTCCTCAAAGTCAAACTTCTCAGTCTTTTTCAGTACAGGAATTAAGGCAGACCTGATCTGAGGGAACTTGATGTTCTGGATCCTTTCAAAAGAATACTCCTTTGTTGGTTTGTTTTTTCCTCCGACAGCAAGATAGAACACGACGATCTTTCGCAGCATATCCATCTGGTCAACCTTGAAGATATTCTCTCTAATCATACGATCGACATCATACATATCCCTCGGAGCAGATCTTTCAATCAAGGCCTTTATCTTGCTGCCGAACAACTCGAGAGGTGACAATGCATAGACGTCAACCTCATCAATAAAAGGAACAGATGTCTTCCTTGCCCGAGGCTCAAGAATATGAGTCCTCATCATATAATTGATTTCAATCTTGATGTTGTCCTTGTTTCCGCCGGCATTCAAGTAACTGAATACCCATGAATCAAGTGCATGCGTGTTCTTACTTGAAGGATGAAGAGTATATCCATTGGACTGCATATGTCCGAGAATCTCCTGGCCTATGACAGCCCTGTCTGCCATCATTGTATCCTTGTCTGAATTGCAGCAATAATCAAGGTCAATATCAACCGACAAGCGAGGCATATCAAACACAGTAAGATTGATAGCCGTACCTCCCTTCAGGACTACCTTCCCTTTCAAATTATCATCTGACACGAGAAATTCCAGAATATTGCTCAAGCGGATCACCTTCTCAAGATTATCCCTTATGAAGCCAGTCTCTCTGGCTACCTTTTCCAGTTCTATCCTATTATATGCCCTCATACTCTTTAATAGTCGAATGAATTAAACGTGTCGGGATATGAAATATTCCATTCCCTGTCATACTCAGTACAATCCTCGCATGATGTAAGCACTTTGGAGCCTACATTTGCCCTTTCCCTGCATGTCTGGAAGAAAGCATCACTGAGTTTGAATCGGCTCCTGAACCTGCTCAGAACAAACCCAGCCTTCTTATAAAGGGTTGCTTTATCATAACTTGCAAGAACTTCCAACAACTTGGCTTCACTGATATGCATTATCATTCCAAAGCACTGAAGCATCTCTTCAGACCCTCCGCACTTGTCAATTCTGTCAATGCAGTCGATTACGGTTCTCTCCAAACTTGTAATTCTTATTCCGTATGACATAACAGGAGTTTCAATTCCAACATTTGCCGGACTTTTAGCATACATATATGAAAGTCCGTCGAACTCAAAGCTGTTGAATACACTATCGCTTGCGACATACATGGTGTTGAAGACCTGATTGGCCACACCATAGAACTCTAGGGCGGAATGATATGCGACATATGCTGTTGGAGTCAACGCCGATGCAACCTCATAACGATTTGCCTCGATATGCTTGGTGGCAAGATTTGTTACCGCATATAGGTTCCTA
>SUYY01000060.1 GCA_015060205.1 Bacteroidales bacterium | reverse complement strand
TATGACGGACATCCGGATTGGGAAGATTGCGGTTGGTCACGCGGTCGCGGCCGGTATGGGCATGGGCATTCCATGTAGGCATCATGGAAAAATAGTAGATACCGTTGATCAGTTGAGGGATGAAACGTCCCTGACCTTCCGCAAGTTCGGCGAGAATCATGCTGCAAAACGCCTCATAATTCTTCTGATATGGTTCGTGGTGATCTCGATTACCGTCTTTCTCATACTGAAGATATGAATAGGCCGTAGAATACTGCCACCGGTATTTCAGATATTTGGCGCCATTCTTGATGACCTTCTTCCTATAGCTTCCCACGATGTCGTTCCAGCCTTCACGGTCAGAATATTCAGGATAAGGAAGCCATGCCCCTCCGGTCTTGAAGACCGCTGTCTTATCATTTATGGCATTGTACTGGCCTTGAATAAGACTTCTGTCCTCTCTTGCAGAGAGAGAAGATACTGCGATCAGCGCAGCGATAAATGTAAACAATATCCTTTTCATTATTCTACCGGTATATATTCGAGTTCAAGAATTTTCATCCAGGCATTTGTACTCGTATAGATATAATACGCCGTATTTTCCTGAGTTGTCAGGCCGGTATTGCCAGGATCGGTCGAGAGATTGACAAACTCTGACCAGAAGAGCCCTTCATTGCCGGCAAGATCAGGACGGGATTTTATTACATCTGCCGTAATCTCAGTGGCTGCAACCACAGCCTTGCTCGGTCCCACCGGAGTAGCCTTGTTGTAAGTAGAGCTTATCTGAGCCTTACGTGAAGTAGTCGTATATACAATCTTGACTCTATCAAGTCTGCAGCCTGCAACTGGTGGAAGAGACACTGCCATAGTCTTGCATCCGAAACGGAAACCGTTTCCTCCATCACCGGTCAGAGTATACCATGTGGTCGAGTTTCCGTTCGAGCCAGCTACCTCATAAGGACCAGGAAAGAGTATTCTCCAATCCGCCCAATATCCGTGCGCCACCTGCATCTGATAGGAATCCCAACTGACATTGTCTTCATTATTCCATGAATCTCCGCCACTCCATCCGGTCACACCTTTCCATACATCGGTTCCCACATATCCCTTATCAGTCCTTCTCGAAACCGACAATTTCAAAGGTTCAGAAGTTTCAGGCTGTCTAAGGTACATTTCCACATCTGCCGTACTCTGGAAATTGATCCTGACGATGTGATGACCCGGGACATAGGCTTTCTGTTCTCCACGCACGATATCATCATCCTTGTACTTCGCCCATGCACGATAAAGCATCTTGCCCGGAGAGACTGCCTCAAAGTCCATGTCAAAAGTATCCGAATCCGGCACGCCATATTCAACGCTCGTCCAAGACAGCCCCTTGTCGGTACTGTACTCGATACCGCAGACAGTATTTTCAAGTTCGAATGCCTTGCCTTTTATAAGATTGCCTGAAAGCGTATATTCGCCATCACCTGTCACTGACAATTCTCCTGTCACACACATTCCCAGATGGATCTCCACTCCCCAGTCACTCTGCCTTCCAAGATCTATCAGCTTACCCGCAGGCAGCTCGAAAGCATCGATCTTTGACTTCCTTGCATGGAAACCCTGATCATCCACGAGATCAATAGCCAAGCCTTCGGAATATGTACCTGCAGGAACAGGGATGCAATATATACCAGGAGCTATATGGGTCTGACCTTCTGCCGGGACAATGGTGATGGACGGATATCCGTCAACAGACGCTACGGCAAGATCCCCGGCATCTATAGTCACCTTTCCATAGAGGGATTCCCCTGCCCTTGACTCGATGCTTGCGGCAACGATATCCGTTCCCGTTATCTCAAATCTGAACACGGACATCAGATTATGCATATCGGTCTGTCCGTCAATGATACGGCCTGCCGACAGATTGCTGCCCTGAGGGAAGGTATTCTGCACGGCCACATAAGACCCATAAGTCTGAGTTGTGATAGTCCCGGAAGCTGCATCATAGGTCAGAGCCTCATTGCCGGGATATACCATATAGGCAGGAGTATGGTCACCCATCAACACTGCCGTGAAATCAGCAGAAGAGCCGTTGATATTCTCTGCATAGACTCCATAATCGTAATCAACACGCAGACTGCCGTACATATCACACAAAGCGACGACAGCCACGCTGTCTCCGTCACTCCACAGCACCTGCTTGCCGTCAAGCAAGGTCTTTGAAGCAGGCCAGCCGGCATTGATGACGACTTCCTGTCGCTGTCCGGCAGCAACATATTCTGGCTGAGTCATCTGTGAGCAGGACACTGCAATTGATAATCCCGCAGCAAGTATTGAAAGTTTACCATTCGAATTCATAGTCGTCATCAAAATTAGAGTTGTTACCGCCACTGTTACCGGTCGAGCCTACATTGTAGAAATCTCCGGTCGAATGATTGAAAAAGTTCTGGTCCTGATCGGTCAAAGCAGTATTGTAGCTGATCTCATATTCAGGATACTCACAAAGAAGAGTCGCTCGGGCATTCCTTATTGTCAAAGGAAGGGTCAGGCCTCTCTGATACCACCAGAGCATGTTGTAACTGATGCCGGACGGATTAGGAGTCGCCTGCTCCGGAAGGAGAAGAAAATCATGGTTAGGATAGTAGATGTTCTTTACAATCCACTTTGCCCCGTATCTGTGAGTGTCATACCACTCGTGACCTTCTCCGCACATCTCGTACATCTTCTCCCAGAAAAGTTCCGTTATGAGTTCTTCACCATAACCATGCTGTCCCTTTGTCCATTTAGGGAATTCTGCTTCCGGCTGGCCCTCGTCCACAGACTTGCGGGCGCGGGCATGGATGACCTCGACATAATCATAGGCATCTCCAAGTTCACCGGTGATTCCGGCCCATGCACATGCCTCTGCTGCAATGAAATACATCTCTGCAAAACGCATGACATAGATGCCGGCATGTCCGGGGCTCATATCGAACGTAGGTGTGAAATACTTCCTGTACGCTGGAGAACCTTTCCAATGTCCCGTATTGATATAACCGCTATTAGGATAACCGCCTACTCTTTCATATTGGCCGTCACCTGCTTCGGGAGCTGCTCCATCAGAATCAAGATACTGGTACCATATGTTATAAATGAATGATGCATCGAAACGCGGATCCTTGCTGTTTACATAGATATTCTTGTTATTGTCTCCGGTTCCCTTTTCTCCACCATGGGTTGCCGCCCATCTCTGGAAAAGATAACGGCTCGGAACAAGGTTCATGTAACTTGTATTCTTGGTAGAATAATTGGATGTACCCACGAAATATGCAGGAAGAGTCTGGGCAGTCATGTAGTTGGTCATATTGCAGTTCGGAGAATACTGGGCGACCAGGATTCTTTCACGGCTGTCGAAATCCTCCGGATGACCTGCCATATCCCATCGGAACAGATTGCGGTAATCATCTTCAAGGGCATAGCCGCTCTCCTTGATGACCTTGTCCGCAGCCTCAAGGGCAAGTTCCCAAGCCTGCTTTGCAGAAGTTATTCCCATATGGGTAAAATCAGGCTTGACCTCACCGGTAGCTACAGTACCGAAGGCCTGATCATCAGGAGACGAAAGCAGCGACCCTATCTGTGCAAATACTTTGGCTTTGAGAGCCGTAGCTGCATATTTCTGGGCACGGATAGAGACACCGTTTATTGCCTGCTGCCGCTCATGTGTACGCATATATTCCTCAGCAAAAAGAAGGTCCTCGACAATAAGTTCATAAATATCCTTGAATGAACTTCTCTTGATATTGTATTCCGCTTCATTCTTCGGAGCGGAAGTATAAAGAGGAAGGTCTCCGAACAGACGGACAAGCTGGAAATATATGAAAGCCCTTATGAATCTGGCTTCCGCTTCCACTTCCAGCTTGTAATCCTCATCAACCGGACTTGTCTTGAGACCGTCAAGAAGAGTATTGCAGGTATACAGATGGGAATACTGTCCGCTGATGACTCCCTTGCCAGCCGTCTGGGTAGCCATGAATGAACCTTGAAGATACTGCTGGTAGTCAAGTCCTTCCCTTGAATAACTCTTCCAATGGACCAAAGGAGAACAGTATGCAAGAGTTCGGCAGGAAGTTCCGCCATAACTGTATATCGCTCCATAGGCAGAGTTGAGTTGGGCTTCAAGCGCCGGCTCGGAGTCAAAGACGGAAGTCTTGGAAAGACTGGTCGTAGGGTTCTCGATCAGAAAGTCACAGGAGACGACCCCGAAAGAGAACAAAATGATTGTTATAAATATCTTTTTCATGGTGTCTGTCTGATTTAGAATGTGAACTTTATATCCATGGAATATGTTCTGGCACGTGGGAACGAGCCGCTGTCAATACCCATTCTTGTCATATCGTAGCCGTAGCTGTTGACCTCCGGATCGTAGCCTGAATATTTTGTCCAGACATAGGCATTGCCCACGGATGCACCTATGCTCATGTTCTTCAAGGTACTTCCTTTCTTGAATCTGAACAGATAGGAGAGAGAGACATTCGAAAGTCTCAGGAACGAGCCATCTTCCACAAAATAGTCCATCAGATAATTAGTAAATGAAGTTCCCGGACGCAGACGCGGCATGGTGGCATTCGGATTGTCAGGAGTCCATGCTTCCTTGTACGCCTTGCGGAGGACATTGGTTGTTCCGCCGGAAGTGTTGTAGAAAAGCATGTTGTTCTGATTGATTATCTGATTGCCATATGTCCCGTAGAAACTTACGCTTGCAGAAAGTCCCTTCCATGAAACAGAGGCTCCGAAACCATAGGTGAAGTCCGGATTAGGATCTCCGAGGATGGTCCTTTCCGTTGAATACACAGTACCGTCTCCATCAGGGTCTACCAGTCTGACACCACCGGGACCGTTATTGTAGGTAGTCTGATTACCGTGCTCAAAAGCAGGCGCAGTCTCTCCCTCCTGAATTATGCCTTCAGTCTTATAACCATATATAAGACCCACCGGCTGACCTTCAATGAAGATATTTCCCGGTTCAAGTCCGTAGTTTCCGCTGCCGAGATAGCTTCCGAAATAGTATTTGCAAGGAGTAAGCCCGTCCTTGGTCGGAGTCATGTATATTCCGTCACCTGCAGAATCGGTACCGATGTTCTCGATCTTATTGCGGTTGAACGAGATATTTCCGTTGACTGAGAATTCCCAGTCCTTTGTCTTGACCGGAACCGCTTCAAGGGAAAGTTCAAGTCCTCTGTTGCTTATTGCTCCCTGATTGACCCACACTCTGGTAAATCCGGAAGAAAGAGGTATATATTTCTGGTTCAGGAGATCAAATGTATATTTATAATATGCATCCGCCGTCAATGACAGTCTTCCTTTCCAGAAACTCAAGTCCAGACCCACATTCCACTGATCGGTAGTCTCCCATTTGAGGGTCGTATTGGCCATATTGGAAGGATAGATTCCTACAACATATCCTGACTCGCTGCCGGGATCACTGGCTCCGATTCTGTCCGTACCGTACATGGAAAGGGTACGATAAGAACTTACCGCCGAATTACCGACCTGTCCCCATCCGAGTCTGATCTTGGCCATTGAAATCACAGGAACATCAAACCAAGGTTCCTCGCTGAGTCTCCATGCACCGGCAAAAGACGGGAAGCCTGAATAGACATTCTTGCCCTGGAACTTGCAGCTTCCGTCTATGCGGTAAGTACCCGTAATGACATAGCGGTCATCATAGTTGTATATCGCACGGATGAAATATGAAAGCATGTTGATCCGTGATTCCGCATATTGAAAGGCCGTTCCTGCACCGGAATTGACTCCGTCTACCTTAAGCTGATACTGGCTCATATTATAAGCTAGCAGGCTCTGATTCATGCTGTTGCGGCTGTTGAGAGTCACACCGAGGGTTCCGGAGAGATTATGTTTCCTGAATTTCTTGTTGAACATCAGGAGGTTATCCACTCCCCACCTGTTGGACTCAGCATAGACAGTCTGAGTAGTGGCACCGGTAGTACCGGACGAAGTCAATTTAGGAGACTTGAACTTGGTCCTGTCCGAATATGTATAGTTTGCACTTACCGAAAGTTCGTAGGTAAGCCACGGCAGGAACTTGTACTGGAAAAACAGATTCGGCGTGACATCAAACTCCTCACGGGTGTTGCTCGACTCCTGGAACCACCTCATAGGAGTGTTCCTGTTGAGTTCGTCCTCCTCAGTCCAGTCCACATCCTTGTCATCGGCATAATCCAGTGAGCCGGCGATGAACGGACGTGAAGTCATAAGACTTCGTATGATACCGGTAGAAGCTGTCTGCTTGTAACCGGAAGATCCCTGCATCATCTTGCTGTCGATATATGCAAGGCTGAGTCTCGTACCCACGACAGCCTTCTTGCCGAAATACTTTCTCAGGTTCAGACGGATCGTATAACGGTCTGTGCTTGTTGTCTTGATCAGGCCGGGGTTATGAGTATAACCGACAGAAAATGTATAGGACAGTGATTTAGGACGTCCGGAAATAGAGAAGAAATAACGCTGCGACACAGCATTCTGGTAAGTATAGTCCTGCCAGTTGACAGGAGTAACTTTCAGGCCGGTCCTTGTATCTGGATCATCGAATATGCGCAGTCTTGTACTCTGGATATTGGCCTCGGTATAACCATATTCATCAGCATGGGCATATACCTCATCCGTATAATCGAGATACTCTTCGAAAGTCAGCACATCAAGGTACTTAGGCACGGTCGACACATCCACTCCGGCTGAGAAACTTATCACCGGTATCTCCTTGTTTGCCGTCTTGGTAGTGATCAGCACGACTCCGTTGGAACCTTCCGAGCCATAGATTGCTGTCGCAGAAGCATCTTTCAGAATCTCTATGCTGGCGATATCCTGCGGATTGATGCTCATAAGAGGATTGACCTCTTCGTCATTGCTGGCCATATCGGTGTCAGCCACCGCCAACATGTTGACCTTGCTGTTTGTGGACATTATCACTCCGTCTACAACATATAGAGGTTCCGTGGTGCCCGTAAGCGTACTTGTACCACGGATCTTGATATTCACTCCTGAATCTGTTCCTGCTCCAGAAGAAATCTGCACACCGGCAGCATGTCCTTGAAGAAGCTTGTCCAGAGAGTTGGCACGTGCCGCGTCTTCCTCGTCGATACGCACCGAAGTGACAGAACCTGTAAGGTCGCTTTTACGCATCATGCCATAACCTACGACTACAACTTCCTCCAGCAGTTCAGAATCCTCTTCAAGTACAAAGTCAAGCACATTGCCTTTTCCCACCGGAAGCGACTGTGACTTGAACGAAATCGAAGATGCCGTAAGCACAGCATTCTTTGCTGAAGGGATCGTCAGAGTATAGGAGCCGTCAACATCCGTTACCGTTCCTACAGTAGACTTGCCTTCCAGCATCACTGCAGCTCCGATGAGGGGCTCGCCCTTGGAGTCCTTGACAGTACCGGTGATCTTTACCTGAGCATAAGCGGCAAAAGCCGTCAAAGCCAATACAAATGACAATATTATCTTTTTCATAGCCGCTCAAGATTAAAATTTAAGTCCCACACCAACCATGAGAGCTGATGTCATCGGCATCGCACCCATGTCTATTCCTCTTGTAAAATTGGATCCGCAGAAACTGTCCGCATCAGGATTCAGTCCCGAATACGCGGTAAGGTACGCCAGATTGTATCCGGTCACTGAGAGCTCCAGAGAGCGAAGCCATTTTACAGTAACAAGAGGGAACACATAAGCAAGCCTTACCTTGTTCAGACGGAGGAAATCTCCCTTTTCAACATATTTTGAGCTCACAAATGGGGCAGTCTCCTTCACCATTCTGGTCATATTGAGGATATTATGTCCCGCAGCTCCGTCGATGAGAGCCTCGAAAGCAAAATTCCACACCTTCAATCTGGTAGACAACGACCCGAAGACCTTAGGCTGGGTACGTCCCAGAATAATGCGGTCCTCCGCTGCGATCTTTCCGTCACCGGTATGATCCACAGGATTGCCGTCCTTATCAAGATCATAGCCATATATCGAACTGATGCTGTATCCAACTGCATTGACATTAGCATTCATGCCGTCAGCACCGACCGAAGCCCCGAGGATACTGTCCTTCGAAAGCACAGCCACCTGATTGGACTGAAATGCCGCATTGGCGGTCATATCCCAGTCGACCAGTTTTGTATCTATGATTCTTGCCGACATATCCAGCTCGATTCCTCTATTGTCTATGACATCAGCAGATATGCTGTGCAGCTGTCTGGCTGTATATCTCCACCTTCCGGTATCTTCGGAACGCTCACCGAAATTGTAGATGGAAAAGACATCCGAAGTAGTCCTGTCATAATATTTCGCCTGCAGAGTGAGCCTGTTTCTGAACAATCCAAGCCCAAGTCCGACATTATACTCCTGAGACAGCAGTCTGTCGAAGCCTTCCATCACCGGTTCCGCTCCCGCATCAATAAAAGGATAGTCACCCGAAGTAAAGAAATCAGGGAACATGATGTAAGGCACTGTGGCCTCCTTTCCGGCTTTTCCCCACCCTCCTTCGATACGGATGGAGGACACCACATCATTCTGCGGGATAATGATCCTGGCAAGATCCACATATGCCTTGACGGCCGGGTACACTGTCACCCGGGCATCATCATAACGCATCGTATTATCCACCCTCACGCTTGCATCCACGCCGGCCATGCCCTTGTAATCATAAGATACCGTAGCGAAGGATGACAGATGAAGATAACTTGGCTTGAAGGTACGGATCTCAGCCTTGCTGTTGGAGAGATTGAGACTCTTGGCACGCAGGACGGCTGAAATCAGTTCTATGCCGTTCATGGTATTGTAGATATTCCTGTTGCCGGAAGCCTCGACCCCGACACTTGCTGCGACATGATGGTCAACATTCAGAAAGACATTGAAATCCAACTGAGTCGAAGCATGATAGTTCATCTTTGAGGATGAAACAATGGAGGCGGCAGAGCCCCATCTGTTTCCAAATTCCGTTCCAGCCCCATAGAAATTGAACCTCTTGTTGCTCTGGTAGTTCACTCCCAACCTTGTCTTCCAACTGAAATTCTTGGCGAAGTTGATGTCAAGATGGGCCTCGGCAATTGCATGGTAATCGACATAGTAGTCATCGTAGTCCTGTGTCCATCCTGAAATGTCCTTTCCCGCATACTTGTCAAGGGTCATGGAAGATGACCCGTAGAGGGCGGCTGTGCTGAGCACATTCAGTTTCTGCACTCCGAACGCACCGGACAGGCCGAACTTCACATTCTTGTTGGCCGCAGCATCAAAGGCGAAACGCACACCTCCGGACAGGTTGTCTGCGAGGGAATATCCGTCATCTTCCCCACGGAAGAAGGCAGAAGCGGTGAAGGTGTTGCGACCTGAAGAACCGTTGACCATTATATTATGGTTATGGGCGAAATCTTTGTATGAGGTCATTCCAAGATTGGACTTCCATGCCACCTTAGGATCGTTTTCATGAGTCTTCCTGGTCTTGATGATTATGACTCCGTTTGCACCACGAGAGCCATATATAGCGGTAGCCGCCACATCCTTGAGCACCTGTATGCTCTCTATGTCTTCTGCGGAAAAGAAACCGAGAAGATTGGCAGGCCCGTTATAAGTCTGCCCTTCATATTTATCCTGCCAAAAGGCTACGGAAGAGCCCGGCAGAGTGTTGTCAAGCATGACTCCGTCCACAATAAGGAGCGGAGAAGTGTCTCCGCGGAGCGAATTAAGTCCGCGGATCGATGCGCTGTATGCACCGGTCAGAGTACCGTCCGATCCGGATATGCGCAGTCCCGAACTCTGCCCGATCAGAGCAGATGCCGGAGTGTCTATTCCCTGGGCATTCAGGCTGATTGCAGCCACGCCAAGGAAAGAAATTAAAAATGAGAGTATTCTTTTCATGGCTATCTGTTTGCCCGTTGATAAAATCTGATAGTGTCAGGCTCGAAGACCGGTCCTACATCCATCCCGCTGTCGGAATCTTCCTGTCCCTCGCCCCATGCGGAACTTATTCTTACGAATCCCCACTTTTCTTTGTCTACAAGATTGTCATAGACAGTGACCTTGACGGTACCGTTCCTGAATCCTTCGGTCTTGTCAAGTTCCATATGTGCAGTCGTCGTACTGTCCGGCAAGTTTATGATTTCTGCTTTCCATGCATTGTTGGTATTGATCCTGAGGGTGAACTCCTGACTATTGAAGTCTGTTGATGCAGCAAGACTCTTGTAGATGTGCGGCTGTGCCACAGAAAATCTCGGCACAAGAGCCTCCTGCGTCACATCTATTATACGGCTGTCGCCTTCAATCGTGACACAGATCTGAGCCTGACGGTCCGTCAGAGGATCCACCTCGTTATCGTTGAATTCTATTCTGAGAGGAAGTGTCATCGATGCTCCGGAAAGATTCACTCCCGCTTCATCCGTAAGTTTCAGCCATGAAGGCGCCGGATCGCCCACAAGAGCGGCACTCCAGCATCCTGTGGAGATAATATCAAGTTGAGTCTTGACCTTTTCGCCGGTTTCAAGGTCTCCGGGCACTGTAACGGACTGCGGCACATCAAGCACAGTCCGATGCTCGCTGTAATCCTTATCAAGACACGAATGCATCGCCAGCAGTGCAAAGCCAGTCATAAAGGCAGTGCGGAAGGCAGAAGATTTCATATTTGTCGGTGTTAGTTGTTAGTGTGGTTATTGTCATCTGTCCGGCCGAAGGGAGGGTAACTCCCTCCGGCCGTCCGATGACAGCAGTATCATGACTTCATCAGAAGTCTATCTCGCTGTAGACCGGAGAGGTCATAGCGAGGGAAGTTCAGTTGACTTGGTCGTATTCGAAGATGAATTTGGAGTGATATCCATTGGTTCCGAAATAAATGAAATAATCTTGTCCCTCTACAGAAGTTGAAGACAAATCAGCTGTGTGAACATAATAGATATAAGTCTCCTCTACTGTACCATCATCTGCACATGATACTCCGGAAGATGTGGTTGAGGACGTTGTCACATAAGCAGTTCTACCTGCAGCATGTGCATAGAACGAAACAGACTTCAACTTCCAGCCAGGCACAGTAGGTATTGACATCCAGAACTTTCCATTACCATATGAATCCGTGCTACTACTGTCATTCTCTCTCAATCCTTGAGATGAAGATGTATCACTACCTAAAGAGAGACAATATTTCAAATATGCCCTTGATTGAGTCTCAGAATCCCAACGACTGTAAATGACAAATGGGAATGTGCCATCTGAAGTTGTATATGTATAATGGTCCTCACCAACAATCGTTCTATTTTTATTCAATCTGTCATTTGTCGGTGCATCAACACCCGGAGCTGTTGTCTTCACTCCCTGAATAGCAGTACCATTTACTGCCTGTTTGAAATCAAAGACAATTTCTCCACTGAATGCTTTCACTGTTACTGAAACAGGATCAGAATAGACTTTCCTGGTCAGACCACCATCCTCAGATGCCCAGGTGCGGACATAATAAGTTCCGGCAGAAACCTCTACAAGTTTCTCTATCTTGCCACCAGATCCTGTAGGTCCATCTGTCCATTCTCCCTCGGCTGTACCATACTGGATTCCCCATGTTGCGGCATCCAGACTTGTTCCCTGCACTTCTCCGGTAACGGTAAATCCTGTAAACGAGTTAGTTGCAGATGCAGTAACCCCTGAAATTTGAGCGACATCATCACCTGCGTAAAGCAGTGTTATCTTCTTGAGATGAGGAGCCTTTGATGAATTTGCCGTCACCTGATAACGATATTTTGTATTCAATTCTGAATAAGGGACTATAAATTCATAAGGAAGATTAGTGTACAATGCCCACTGGGCACCGCCTACAAGATTTCCCTCTTCATCACATACCGTAGCCTTCAGATCCTGTCCTGTAGACGAGAGCACGTGTACTTCCTTAAGTTTCTTGCCTGTGACAATCGGAAACTCAACGTAATCCCCCATAGTCAGGAACTTGATTCCGGAACTTCCATCACGCAATCCCCCCGGCACATTCAATGTAACAGACTTGCCCACCTCACTGAGTGTAAAGGTTCCAGTTATACCCGTTTCTGTCGGTTCTTCCTCCTCAAAAGGCCATTTCGAGAAGTCTATCGTAATAGTTTCTGTCTTCTTCCAGTTAAGAGTGGAAGCATTTACCTTTCCAAGATTGATTGTGGTATTCAATGCAGCGGATGGATTCGCAGCTGAAGATGAGTAATATGCCACACGTCCATCTACATGCGTAAACTTGACTGTCATACCCTTGTCAAACTTCGAAGCACGATAAACAAGATAATATGTCCCTTCTGAAAGTTCAGACTTTCCATTTTCAGGGACAAGAGTCACATGATTGGAAGACAGATTGCTTCCCGAGCCATTTACTTTACCTGCTTTAGATGAGTCCTCCAATGGGAAGTAAGCCATATATCCGGAAATCACCACATTGTTGTTATCGAATACAGTGACCGAATTGATACCAGTTCCTTCTATCTGAATCTTGATATATCCGCCGATGTTATGCATGGTGACGCCACCCTCAAGATCTGTCGTATAGGCAGCCGCCATATTGGCTTTTTCAGCGAAGCCGTTTACCGGCGCACTCTGTACCTCGCTTGGCGTGATATTGAATCTATGTGGATAATCCGCATCTGAATTTGCCTTATAACTATCCACTATTTCATACGGATAAATTACAACAAATTTCTCCGCCCCCTCTGTCACCTGACCGGTGAACATAGCGCTTGAGGTACCTTCGCCCGAAACGAGGGTGAACTCATTGATCTGAGTGCCGTCCCAGACAGCAACCTTGTCACCCTCGCTCCAAAGCACTGCAGGAAGGTCATTCTCGACTCCGAGGGAAGTCTTTGTAATGTCCGCGTCAGAGATGTTGACTCCGAAAGTCACATCGACCATCTTTCTGGTCTCCTGCGGAACACCGTTCTCCATTTCCTTTACGCAGGATACAGCTACGATTGCTACAACAGCAGCTGCGAAATATTTCATCATCTTTTTCATAACTGTCTCCTCCTTAATTGAACCATTCTTCACCTTCACCTGGCATATAATCTGCACCTGTGCCGATACCCGGAGTCTCATTTCCGAACACAGGACTTGCCGCAAGGACACCCTGTGCCTCCATCAGCATCTGCATGCTGAGTGGAGTCTCATATTTTTCTTTGGTTTTCATTGTTTATAGTGTTTTATGGTTATTACTCCTTTACGTAAGTATATTCGATAGACTGGATGTTTCCGTTGGTCCAGTTGCCAAGATAGTATGACTTGCCGGCTGACGAAGTCTCAGCTCCCTCTGTCGAAAGGTTCTTGAATGTGAAGGTGAACGGCTCTTCCATCGCTGTCTCACCGTATCTTGTATAGTCACCGAGAAGGTCATAGGCAGTCGGCTCTTCCACCTGATTCGAGGTCAGAAGGTAGAATCTTCTCTTGTGTGTAGTAGTCTTGATGGTCACCTTGTCGAGCTTGTAGCCTTCGATCGCGGGAGTCGAGATGTACTGAGGACGGTGTGGATATTCCTCCTTGGTATATCTCACATAAAGTCCTTTCTCACCGAAGTTGAAAGAAGACTTGACGCGCTTGCCTTCTTCCCAAGGTCCGTAGAGCGAGAACTGTACCTTCAGGTCATCATTCACCTTGTATTCCCAGGTATTGTCTTCGAAAGTGTTGGCAACTCCGCCATATGCATTACGAAGATATTTCACCTTTGTGTTGGCACCCTTATAGGTCACTCTGGATGAAAGAGGTGCCTCAGGAGTAGCTGTAAACTCAATAGTGAACGTAAGTTCATCCTGTGCTTTTGCCTCAGGAGCAGCGCATAAAGACGATGCCGCAAAAACAAGAGCGGCTGATGCGCAGAGCATGATAAGTTTTGTTTTCATCATTAACAGTTATTAGTTGTTTGGATATATTCTTGTGAATCTGAATGCATATGTTCCTTCTAGCGGTGCATTCTCCGGTGCGGTAAGCTGGATGCGGTATACATCGCTTTTCCAGCTCTTCTGCATGCGGGAATCATCGAGCACTTTCCTTTCGGATGCAGCCTTGAGTTCCTTAGGGAAACTCATAAGGATGTAGACTTTGTTCGATCCGTCAAAGCTTGTAGCAGCTATCACTGCCTCACCCGGCTTTACAGTATAGCCCTCAACAGTCTCCCCTTCAATGTAGACAGGATGGTCAGTCACAAAATTCTCTATGACAGGAGCAGTGCGTTCTTTCAGTTTGAAGCAGTCTGTCATTACCATCTCCTTTTTATTGACTGCCCATGTGCGCTGCCATTTCTCCACCTGTG